>CAZUFQ010000216.1:0-9240 GCA_964618735.1 uncultured Enterobacteriaceae bacterium | reverse complement strand
CCTCTCGCACCGAGAGCCCTTCCAGGAACTCCATCGCGAAGTAGAGCAGGTCCTCCGAGTGGACCGAGTGGATCTCGATGATGTTCGGGTGGTCGATCTTCATCATCAGCTCGACCTCGCGGCGAAAGCGGGCCTTCGCGTACGGGTCCGCCAGCATCGTCGGGTGGAGCACCTTGATCGCGACCGGCTTGTCGAGATACGTGTCCCAGCCCTTCAGCACGATCCCCATCCCGCCCTGGCCCAGGAACGCGAGCTTCGAGTAGCGCCCGCTGATGAGCCGCTGGATGCCCTCGGGTTCGTAATTAAGCGCTTGGATATCGAACATCAATTCAAGGTTGTCGGCCAGCGCCGTGTCCAGAAAGACATCGATTGGGTGCTTGCCTTGTTCTTTGGCCAAGTCACCGATTGTTTTTTTGCTGTCGGCGATTGCTTTGACCGCTTCGCTCTTGGCGTCCAACACGGTCATACGCCCCCACTGCCCGGCAAAGATGCGCCGGCGATCCATCTCTTCGCGGAACGCTTGACGAAAGCCAGGATCACTGTAGATCTTCACCTGCTCTTCCACCGTTTTATTGAACACGGCGTGCCAGGTGGTGAAAACCGCAAAAATAAACGGATTGCGCATGTTGAATTGAATGCGCAACGGGCGACACGACACCTGCGGCACCGATTTATCCCAACCAAGAATCGGCTGTACTTTCTCCACCACGCCGAGATACGAGTCCGGCCTGCCAGGACGATTGAACAGCGCTAACCAGGTGACGGGGCGCGTACTCTCACGCACCAGGAACTCTAAGAGGTCGTACTCTTCGTCAGCCATGTGGCCCGGGGTTTGAGCGGAGAGCGCCAGCTCAATCGAGCCGCGTCCGGCCTCGCGCAAGACCTGGCAAAAAGCCTTGAGTTCTTCACGACTCGCGTTGCGGCAGGCCAGCGGGCGGCCGTGATAACCGATATGGTTATTGAGAATCGTACTGGTAAAGCCAAAAGCGCCCGCGTTCATCGCGTCACGCAAGAGCTGTTGCATGCGTACAATCTCTTCAGCGTTGGCCGCACGTTCAAAAGATTCTTCGCCCATGACGTAATGTCGCAAAGGCGTGAGCGCTGCAAGCGAAGCCACATTGATGCCAATGCCCCGCTTCTGAATCGCATCAAGGTATTCTCTATGACTTTCCCATTGCCAGCTGATGCCTTGCTGCAGCACTTCAAAGGGAATCGCTTCAACATTGACTAAATCCCACATCAAAATATCACGCAGCTCGGGTTTGACAGGCGCTACCCCCACTCCACAGTTGCCCATAACCACGGTGGTGATGCCGTGCCACGAGGAACAAGTCACCAACGGATCCCAAGCGACCTGAGCGTCATAGTGCGTGTGCGGATCAATGAACCCCGGCGCGAGCACCATGCCATCGGCGTTGATTTTTTTCTTTGCGTCTGCGCCGTTCCCCTTCCCAACCGAGACGATTGTCCCATTCTGTACGGCTACATCACCGTACCGGCTTGGTCCGCCCGTGCCATCCACAATACGGGCGTTCGTGATTAACAGGTCGTACATGATTTCCCTCCTGTCTCTTCTTTCATTCCTTGGCAGGACTATTGGCAAAATATTGGCAGGCTCATTTCCTTGACTACATTTTCTGAAGAAGTAATCCGATGTTATCCGCGTGCGGCATGGAGAGCAAGACGATGAGTATTCAGAAACAAGTGTCGTTTGCCCACGCAGGTCTCGGCCATGGACTTTTCCCGACGGCAAATTTCTGGCATACAACAGCAATTCTCATGTCCACTCCCATCATGCTCATGGGCTGCACGAGTGATGCGGGTAAATCATTTCTGACCGCCGCGCTCTGCCGTCATTTCGCCAATCATGGGGTTCGAGTAGCTCCCTTCAAGGCCCAGAATATGAGCAACAACGCCGCAGTCACCCCAGACGGACTGGAGATTGGCCGCGCGCAATATCTCCAAGCGTTGGCTGCGCGGGTTACGCCGCAAGTCCGGATGAATCCCATTCTGCTCAAACCAAGCGCAGACACCGCGAGTCAAGTGATCATCATGGGTCGCGTCAACAACGAGGTCAGCACACTTCCGTGGCTAGGACGCAAACAATACCTTTGGCCTATCGTATGTGAAGCGCTCCAGAGTCTCCTCCACGATTATGATCAAGTGGTTATCGAAGGCGCAGGCAGCCCGGCTGAAATCAACCTACGAGAAGGCGACATTGTTAACATGGCGGTTGCGCTCGAATGCCAAGCGGATGTGTATCTGATTGCCGACATTGATCGTGGCGGCGCATTTGCCCATCTGCTCGGCACCTGGCAGTGCCTCGCTCCGGCAGAGCGAGCGCTCATCAAAGGGTTTGTCGTGAACAAATTTCGCGGCGATCAAACACTTCTAGGCAACGCGATGGATTGGTTACACACACAGACCGGAGTCCCAACCGTCGCTATTGTTCCCATGGTCCAGCACGCTTTACCTGAAGAAGACACCCTGCACCATCGTTCCACTTTTCGGGAACGTCAAATTAATATCGCGCTTCTTGCGTATCCCTACGCCAGCAATCTCGATGAGTTTGACCCGCTCCTGCACGAATCCAATGTCAACATTGTTCCTATACGCGAGTTTACCAGATTTGATCACTTCCATGCGCTCCTGTTACCAGGCAGCAAAAACACCGCCGCCAGTCTTCACCATCTACGACAGAGTGGGCTCGCTGCAGAGATTAGTCGCGCCGCACAACGCGGCATTCCCATTGTTGGCGTCTGCGGCGGTTTGCAACTTCTCGGGCAAGAGATTCTGGATCCGCACGATTTAGAGAGCGGCGATTGTATCGGCCTCGGCTTGTTGGACTTGCGAACAACTTTGGCGCCGCAGAAGATCACCCGTCAGAGTGAAACCCTGTGGGACGGCGTTCCTGTCCGCGGATACGAAATTCACCACGGTCAGACGGAAGTCGGACCCACAATTCAGGAGCATCTCGCTGATGGGCTAGGTTGGCGACAAGGGAATGTTTATGGAGTGTATTTACATGGTCTATTTGAAAATACGGCCTATCGCCGCCAGTTTCTACAGCGACTCGGCTGGCAGGGTTCAATAAGGGAAGATTGGGCAACGGTGCTCGACGCTCAGCTCGACCGCGTAGCACAGCTCATCGTTGAAGTCGGCTGGCGGCTGTAGGTCGCTCCGGCAAACTCCTTTTCTTTAGTAAATGAACGTTTCTCAACGTGGCAGGCGGAACTGCTCGCAGTCTACAACTGGCGTCTTCCGGCTAGCATCTCAGTTTGCTAGGAATTCTTCGGCGAGGGAAATGAACATTTTTGAGGAGAAAGGAAAAACGCCAGTCTCAATAATCATCAGGGCGACGTTTTGACTCGCCGACCTTTACCCCGTAAACAACTGTCCCTTTATCAATCCGAATGGTAAAGCCGCAGGGCGGATTGATGCACGCCCACACTTTGTATTCAAGTGATGCTCCCCGTGGCCCAAAATCAGACAACGGCACCATTAGGCCACGACCACATTTTTGACATTGGGGAAGATCCACGCCTACCGCCTCCTCTGCAAAAAATTTGCACTGCCTCCCTTTAAACTTAGTATGCCAGGGAATAGGCAGGGAAGACAAGAGCAAATTGGGCGTTCGCTTACAATTGTTCGGTGTTGTCTCCTCACGCTTGGCACGTCGGGCAGAAGAATGAGCTTCGTCCTCCGTGCGTTTCCCGAAGAATTGGCGTTGCACAGGACCGGCACGGCTTCCCTTCCTGGTCATATACGCGGAATCGTTGCTGAAAACTTCCCGGCTGCCCTTCCCCGTCGAGATAATCAGAGATGGAACTCCCGCGATGCGTAATTGCCTCCCTCAACACTGCTTTCGTCGCTTTCACAATCCGTGCAGTCGCGGCTTGCTCCAAAGTTCCAGCAAGACGACCAGGCTGCACCTTGGCTCGAAATAGCAATTCACTGGCGTAAATGTTGCCGACCCCAGCGACCACTCGTTGGTCCATAAGCACATCTTTGACCGTGCGTTGGGTGTGCTGCACTTTGTCCCATAAATACCGGGTAGAGAACGATGCCGTAAGCGGTTCTACTCCTAAGCCCATCAACGTCTCAATCTCCGCTTCTTCCCCAATCGCCATCAGTCCAAAGCGACGAGTATCGTTGTAGCGTAAGCTGCGCTTATCTCCGAGCGTCACGACAATATGATCGTGTTTACGCAAAGGCTCTTGTAGATTGCTCACGATCAGCTGCCCAGTCATGCCGAGATGGATAAGCCAGATTTGTCCGTTATCCAGTCCGATATTGAGATATTTGCCGCGCCGACCAATAGACTGCACTATGCGACCAGCTAAGGCGGCGGCGAAATGCGGCGCGAGCGGCTTGCGTAGACGCGGCTCACGCACGTTGACTTCGGCAATAAGGCAGCCGCCAATCAATCGCTCTAAACTCCGTCGCACCGTTTCGACCTCGGGCAGTTCAGGCACGCGGCCCCTTCTCCTTTGTTCGTCTTTCTACCGTCTTTCTGATCCTTGTTGATGACCCGGGCCTTGCAACATCACGGCATTGTGCGCTAGGCCAGAAGTGCTTTATGAATGGTCTGGAAACGGTCAGATTGATACCCTATCTCTCCAGGAGAAGAAAGACCGCCTAATCACACATGCGACGTTCTACTCAGGCCGGAGGAATCAATCGTATGGATGTTTTCAAAGAAGTCGTCTCCCAGCTTCGTTTCTCTGCAGAGAAAATGCAAAAGGTCAATCTCTTCGACACCGAACGGATGTTCTGCGATGTCTATTGTTTTGAGGTCGGGCAAGAACAAACCCCGCACGCCCATAAAGGGTCAGACAAAGTCTACTACGTGGTGCAAGGCACAGCGCAGATTCGCGTGGGGCAAGAGACTAAAGCAGTAGGTCCAGGCGGCATCGCTCTGGCGCCAGCCGGAGCTGATCATGGGGTGCAGAATCTCGGACCAGAACGAGTCACGCTGCTTGTCTTTATGTCCCCCAAACCCTAACCGTCAACACAACGGAGGCATCCATGAACGAACAACGTGAGGTCGAGGCAGCGAATCGAGCTTTTTATCAAGCTTTTGAAACGCTCGATATCAAAGAGATGGAAAAAGTGTGGCTGCGTGCGCCGTACATCAAGTGCGTACATCCAGGATGGCCGCTCCTCGCTGGCTGGGGGCCCGTCATGACGAGCTGGGAACGCATCTTCGATAATACGTTCGGCATGCGGTTTACCCTTACAGACGTGCGGGTGGAGGTAAGCGGCAATCTTGGTTGGGTGGTGTTGATCGAAGAACTAGACTCTCAAGGATATGATGGACCGTCTCGCTCACAGATTCTTGCTACTAATCTGTTCGAAAAACGAGAGGGACAGTGGTTCATTGTCCATCATCACGCGTCGCCCATTCTCACCATGCCATCCGTCGGTGAAGATCAGCTCCAGTAACGACTTGCTGCTCTTATAATCTGGATGATACAGTGGTCCGATAGCTGTACATCATCCAGGAGGATTAGTCGTATGCTCGTACCAGCAACCCAGTTGCGCGTGGGTATGGTTGTGATGCACAACAACGATCTCCACCGCATCATGGAGCTCACCCACGTCACCCCAGGAAACTGGCGTGGCTTCGTTCGCACGAAACTGCGTAACCTTCGTTCCGGTCTACAAACAGAACATCGCTTCCGGTCAGAAGATAAGGTCGATCGCATTACGCTCGAACAGTTGGAAATGGAATATCTCTATCAGTCTGGAGATGATTTCTTTTTCATGAATTCGGAAAACTACGATCAACTTTCTCTCAGCAAAGATGCGCTGGGCGATTCGGTCAGCTATCTGATCGCGAATCTCAAGATCAAGGTTGATTACCACGAAGACCGGCCGGTCGGCATTACCTTGCCTAAAACGGTGGATTTGCAGGTCACTGATACACCACCAAGCTTGAAATCGGCAACAGTCACAAATGAGCTCAAGCCCGCCACCACAGAGACAGGTCTCATCGTGCGCGTCCCTAGCTTTATTGATGTAGGCGAAACGATTCGTGTTGACACAGAAACCGGGGAATATATCTCCCGCGCTAAATAACAGGGTTTACCTCTCCAGCGACACAAAGTTGCGATGATGAAACGTTTCGCTCTTGGTCTGGGAATTGGCTTTATTCTTGGCCTCGCCAGCGTGGGCGCCATGCTGGCGTTTTTGTTTCATGTTTCCGATAGTATCGCTGGAGCCACCGCAACACCAACACTCCTCTTCGAGAATGAACGGGTCCGCGCCTGGAGTCTGACTTTAGAACCTGGACAATCCACGCCCGTTCATACGCACGAATTAGACGAGATTGTTATCTGTTTGGAAGGGGGAACCCTGCGTATTGCTAAAGCTGGACAAGAGACAGAACCTGACACTGTCCAGCCACAATTTGGCGCAGTGTTCATGCCCAAAGTCAAAGGCGTGACTCACACGCTCACGAATGCGGGACAGACACGCTACCACCAAGTCTCAATTGAGCTGAAGTAAAAGCGCTGTCAGCGGTCAAAGCTCAGTGATCAGGTACACATCTCTTTGTTCGAGGACTGACGTAAATTTGACGTCAGAACATTGACGATAAGTCCTCATCTTTAGTCTATAAAAACCCAAGCCCCCGATTTATAAAAATTTTCGGTCTGGCACGGTTCCTGCGGGCTCTGCATTACTCTCTCGCAAATGAAGGAGATTCACCATGCGGCGTTTTTGCAGTATATGTGTCGTGACTTGCATCACAATCCTCGTAAGTATTTTTGCATACGGAGCTGAAGGGAAGATTTCGATCGCTGGGTCAACCACAGTCCATCCGATTATTGGAGCAGCAGTCAAGGAATTCCAGAAAACTCACCCTGAGATCGACTTTGAGGTAAGTGGTGGTGGTTCAGGATATGGAGTGAAAGCAGCAGGAACTGGCGAAGTACAAATCGGCATGGCTTCACGGGAACTGGAAGATCAGGAAAAGACAGAATGGAAAGATCTTATCCCAGTGAAGATTGGCCTTGACGGAATTGCTTTGGTCGTTCACTCATCCAACCCGGTTACTGCGTTGACGAAGCAGCAAGTCCAAGACATTTACACTGGGAAAATCACCAATTGGAAAGAGGTAGGAGGGACAGATTCTCAGATCCTTCCTTTTAGTCAGGTCGAAGGCCATGTCACGCTTGAAGCGTTCATGAAGTACTTTGAATTGGAGGGCCAGCAAACTGGCGAAGGGGAAGCGAGGGACCGAATCCATCGGAAAAAAGGTGAGAACAAATACGGCCAAGCAGTCACTCATTTATGCGAGACCAATCAGCAAACTCTCGATGCGATTAGCGAACGATCAAATGCCATAGGCTATCTTCCAATCAGCACGGCCCAAGAAATGGTGTCTAAGGGAGAAAGAGTAAAAGTGTTGTCGCTAAATGGCGTAGCAGCGACGGTTAAGAACGTAACCAAAGGCAAATATCCTCATACTAGTCCATTATTGCTACTCACTAAAGGTGAACCAACCGGTGATCTTAAAAACTTCCTTAGCTTTCTGACTGGCGTTGAGGGACAAAAGATTGTGGCAAATCTTGAGTTCATTCCTATACAAGATGCCTCTGCTGAGACGATCGTAAAAAGCCAACGTCACGAAATTGAGCCTGCACATCGCAGCACTCACAAGATTTCTTACCAATCAACTTCTGCTACCGAAATCCAATGAGAGAGATAGGCGTTTCGTTAAAAGCGAAGCGCCATCTTCCATTCAATCATTCTTCGCTGTTGGCGGCTCTTTCCCCGTGGAGGTCAAGGTTTCTACATTTGACATATTCAAATGATAGACCGACACTGGCCCTCCGAGAGAATCTCTCCCGATAACCCATAGATCATATCCATCCGCACTCAAACCCTCGATCTGGAAAACTGGGGAGCGATAAGAGGCTAAGACGTTTCCCCTCGTATCCACGGCACTCAGCGTGGCAGAAGACGGCAAATCGTTGTGGGCCACCCACAAGTTTGCACCGCTCCAAGCGAGTCCAGCAATCTCCTGTCCGAGCGTAAACGAATCCAGCATCGCTCCTAATTTGTCCAATTTATAAACATTGAACTGGTCAGAATACCAGAAATGTTCCCCATCCCACGCCAAACCGTCGTTAGTTCCCCCGATAGTTTGATTCGGAGAGAGGAAAGAACTAATCGTCGTTACTGTCCTTTCCCCATGCTTTACGCGAAACTGAACGATATCGCTATGATTCGTCGTAAATAACCAAAAACTAGCACCATCCCATGCTAACCCTTCTGGAGTAACTTCAGGAGCTTGAAAAGCATCCTTGATTTTCCCAAAAGAATCCACTTGAAAAATCTTTCCCGAATTATCCGAAACCCATAGGTCAGAGCCATCCCACGCTATTCCTTGAGCTGAACGGCCAGGAGCAGCAAATTTTGCTGAGATAGAAATAGGAGATTCTTTTCCTGTCGAGTCCGGTGAGCTTAGCTTCCTTTCTCCTTCCTCTTCTCTTCGTTCTATAGTAGTTGATTGCTTCCTAAACTGATCTGAATAGTTCCACCACACCAGAGTACCATAGACTAGTGGTAAGCCTGATAAAGCGATCAAAACAACCCAAGTGATTGAGAATCTGAACCGCCCTATCTTCACAAACCATTGCAGGAAAGAGCGTTCTTCTGAAGTCTCTTGCGAGTGCCTTCCGTCTAAGTTCTTTGTCTCAGGAGAAGATACCCTCGTACCTCCCTCCAAGACACACAATAAGGGCTCTAGCGCAGTCTTGTCTTCAAGCGTGCAGGAAGTGAAATTAACAAATTGATAGGCTAACAACTGTCGAGGAAGCTGACATGTTTGGTAAATCATGGGGACTATAAGCTTCTTCTTGTCTAGAGCGAGGAGAAGCTCGCTCTCAACTTGTCTTGATGCTATCGCTGCCGGGGAGAGAACAATGAGGAATTTAGAACAATTGTAAATGGCGTCATCAATACTTTTGTTCCAGTTCGCACCTGCGAGAAGGTCCAGCCGATCAAGCCAGATTCGGATGCCGGATTTTTTCAGGTTCGACGCCAGCTCAAGAACAAACTCCTCATCTTGACGGGCGTAGGAGATAAAAACGTGGTTCCCCATAAGCAAAGGATCTTGTCCGGAGGGACAATCCGTTTTTTATTCATTATCTTCTTACCCAAATCTCCACCCGTCGATTCTTCTCCCGACCTTCAAGATCTTCATTGGAGTCAATCGGCGCGTCTTGACTT
>CAZUFQ010000215.1:0-9273 GCA_964618735.1 uncultured Enterobacteriaceae bacterium | reverse complement strand
GACATTTTTAAGTGGGACGTTGTTTACGTGGTGAAAGATGGTGAAGTCATCATTTTAGATGAATTTACAGGTCGTCTGATGCCAGGACGACGCTGGTCTGATGGTTTACATCAGGCTGTTGAAGCAAAAGAAAAGGTGCGGATCCGAGAGGAGAATCAGACGCTCGCTACGGTGACGATCCAAAACTATTTCCGCATGTATAAAAAGCTGAGCGGCATGACTGGGACAGCGGATACTGAGGCGGTAGAGTTCAAGAAAATTTATAATCTTGACGTCGTCGTCATTCCGCCGAACAAACCGATGGCCCGTAAGGATTACCCAGACGTTGTTTATAAAACAGAGCGGGAAAAGTTTAACGCGGTGATTGATGACATCGCTGAGTGTAATAGCCGCGGTCAGCCGGTCCTCGTTGGCACCGTTTCCGTGGAAAAATCCGAACAGTTGAGCAAACTCCTCAAAAAGAAAGGAGTGAAGCACAGCGTACTGAATGCGGTGAATCACGAAGCTGAAGCCAATATTATTGCCCAAGCGGGACGGTTTAATGTTGTAACCATCGCCACCAATATGGCTGGTCGCGGCACAGATATTCTCCTGGGGGGGAATGCCGAATTTCTCGCGCGGGCCGACATTGAGAAACATTGGCTCAATACTAAAGTGGGGAACGCTTCTCCTGCACAGGTGGGTAAGAGTTATGAGGAGAGCCTAGAGGAATTACGAGCGGAATATAATGACGCAGTGAGTCGTGCGCGCCTGAAATACGAAAAAGCCTTGGCTCCATTCGAAGAAGCGCGCAATGCGGCGCTGAAACGCATGACTGAGACTTACCGCCCCTTCCTACACGCGTCATGGCAAAAGGCGCGTGTGGATTATGAAAAGGAGACAGAAGGCATAGACTTTTCTGATGGACATATCAGTACTGCTGCGTTGGAGAAGTACCAACAGGCGCGCACAGCATATGAACATGCGCTTAGTGAATATGACAAGGTCGTTGGCCCATCGCTTTCTGAGGACCGTCATGAAGAGTATGAAACCGCGCAGGCAGAATATGCAGCGTGCTTCGAAGGACCTGAAGGAACCCAGCAAGCCGCTAATATCGAGAACGTACGCTATCGTTATGAGCGGTTGCTTAATGAATATGATCGTGCGGTGCTGCGCCTCACTGAAGGCGTCATGAGTGAAAATGGGGAAGTTGAACATGCTCACAGCGAAGCTCAACAGGCGTATGACGAGGCCGTTTCTACGTATGAGGAAGCTGAACGACAATATGAGGAGCAGCATCAACCCTATGAAAACGCCCTAGCAACGGCTGAACGCGAATATGAAGAACAACGACGCGAGCGAGTGAAAGTTGTTGAAGAGGTGCGTGAACAATTGGAGAAAGCTCCAGATCTTTATAAGCAACAATTCGATGAAGTGCTAGAGAAATACCAATCTATCTGCACAGAAGAGCGGGAGAAAGTTGTTGCAGCCGGAGGTCTTCATATTATCGGTACCGAGAGGCACGAGGCGCGTCGGATTGATAACCAATTACGCGGGCGCGCCGGTCGGCAAGGCGACCCGGGCGCCTCACGTTTTTATCTTTCGCTTGAAGATGATCTGCTGCGTATTTTTGGCGCTGAGCGGGTGCAGAAAATTATGGATCGCTTAGGCATGGAGGAAGGAGAACCCATTGAGCACGGATTAGTCACACGGGCTATCGAAAATGCCCAGAAACGTGTGGAAGCTCATAATTTTGATATTCGCAAACATTTGCTGGAATATGACGATGTAATGAACAAGCAGCGAGAGATCATTTATCAGCAACGGCGTAGTTTTCTCGGCGGTGAAAATCTTAAGAGCGAAGTGCTAGAGATGATTGATGATTTGGTGGAAGAAACTCTGGCTTCCTTTGTGACGAAAGAGCTTGATCCAACAGAGTGGGACTGGAAGGCTTTGGATGACGCGCTGTTTCGGCAGTTTAATCTACGTCTTACTCTAAGCGATGAAGACCAGAAGGAGATGACCTCGGAACAACTTGAAGAGATCGTGCAAAAAAATGTGTTCCAGGCGTATGAAGCAAGAGAACAGTCTTTTACTCCGCCAGTACTGCGGTATCTCGAAAAAGTCATACTCCTTCAAACGATTGATGGTCTGTGGAAAGATCATTTACTCTCCATGGATCACTTGAAAGAAGGGATCGGACTACGAGGGTATGGTCAGAAGAATCCTTTGCAAGAATATCAAAAAGAAGCCTTCACTATGTTTGAGGGACTCTTGCAAAGTATGCAAGTTGATGTCGTGGAAAAGCTCTTCACCGTGCAAATCGCTCGGCAAGAAGATGCACAGCGCATCGAACAGCCGCGTTCACTACCGCAACGCCAGGTTTTAGTGAGTAATAGTGGCCGCACGCCGGTACAAGCGAAACCGCAGCAGAGCCGGCGTGATCAAGCAAAAGTTGGACGTAATGATCTGTGTCCCTGTGGAAGCGGGAAGAAGTATAAAAAGTGTCACGGTGCGTAACGAATATACCGGATAAAGAAAATCCCCAGTGGACCTAGAAGAGGAAAAGAGAAAAGCATGAAGGTTCGAGTCGAGAAGCAACCGATTGTCGTGCCGGGATTTAGATTTGCTGGTGTGGCCTGTGGCATCAAGCCAAGTCAGAAAAAAGACGTGGCTTTGATTCTTTCTGATTTGCCGGGAACAGCAGTCGGAGCCTTTACTACGAACAGAGCGCCAGGGGCCCCAGTGATTCTTGGTCGGGAGCGACTCAAAAGAGGCCGGCTTCAGGCGATTGTGGTCAACAGTGGTATTGCGAATGTTGCAACGGGACAAGCCGGGATCCGTTTAGCAAAGGAGACGTGCACTCTTGTGGGTGAGACTCTCGGAATCGACGAAAACCTTGTCTTGCCTTCTTCGACAGGTAAGATTGGCGTGCTCCCACCGTGGGAGAAATTACAACTTGGCGTGCTGTCTGCTTGCAAAGCACTCTCTACGGATGGGTTCTGGCATGCATTGGCTGGGATGATGACCACAGATGCTTTTCCTAAAGCAGTGGTGCGCAAGGTCGAGATCGGCGGGAAAACTATCACAATTGCTGGGATGGCAAAAGGCGCAGGAATGATCAGTCCCAATATGGCGACCATGCTATGCTATGTGCTTACGGATGCGCAAGTTGAGCTTGGCGCCTTGAGAAAGCTTCTTAGCCATACGCTGGCTGATTCATTTAACGCCATTTCTGTTGATGGAGATACGAGTACGAGTGATACGGCAATCTTATTGGCTAATGGGGTTGCTGGCAACTGTGAAGTTCGATCCGCCGGACGTGACTTCCGGCAATTACAGACAGCTGTTGGAACTATTCTCTGTGAGCTTTCGCGCTTAGTCGTGAAAGACGGGGAGGGTGCTACCAAAATGGTGGACATTTTCGTCCGTGGTGCAAAGAATGTGACTGATGCGGAGAAAGTGGCGCGTACGATTGCTTGTTCACCGTTAGTGAAGACTGCCTTTTATGGGGGAGACCCCAATTGGGGTCGAATCGTTTGTGCAGTTGGAAATGCAGGTGCTGCACTGAATCCGGAGAAATTGGATATCTTTATTGGCGAAACGGCAATTGGTCGGAATGGCATCAGCACTGGAGCTGAAAGCGAAAAATTAGCGGCCTCGGTCATGCAGGCTCCTGAATTTTCTCTCACTATTGATTTACATCTTGGGCGTGGCGCTGCTCATGTGGTCACTTCAGATTTGACAGTTGAGTACGTACGGTTCAACTCAGCGTATTCGACCTGAAGATTTAAGATTTCCATAGGAGCGGCTGATAATAATAGTGCACCGACAATGGATCAGAGTAGGAGAAGAGGAGATTTTTTTATGGTGGGATTGCGCGAACGCATCGAATCACACGCTGCACGTGTAGCGGTGATGGGACAAGGATACGTCGGATTACCCCTTGCGATAGAATTTGCCAAAGCAGGCTTTCGCGTCACTGGCATCGACCTTGATGGCGAGAAAGTTGCGGCGTTAAATCGTGGGGAGTCCCACATTCCTGATGTTCCGAGCGCGACCGTACACGAACTTGTTTCGGCTGGACGCTATCATGCTGAGACGGAAATGGATGTGTTGGAGGAGTGTGACGCCATCATTATTTGTGTCCCGACTCCGTTACGGAAAGCGAAAGATCCGGACATTTCATTCGTTTTGTCTGCCGCAACAGAAGTGAAAAGACGGTTGCGCGCCGGACAACTGGTTATTCTGAAAAGCACCACATATCCAGGAACGACAGAGGAAATGTTGCTGCAAATTTTTGCCGATGGCGGACTCAAAGTGGGGCGCAATTTTTTCCTCGCCTTCTCGCCTGAGCGTATCGATCCAGGTAACGAGCAGTTCAAGGTCAAAGATATTCCCAAGGTGGTTGGTGGGATAACTCCGCAGTGTACTGCTATGAGTGCGCTATTGTATGGTCAGATTGTCTCGAAAGTTCTTGAAGTTTCCAGCCCAACCGTAGCAGAATTGGCGAAATTATACGAAAATACTTTTCGCAGTGTGAATATCGCTTTGGCGAACGAATTTGCCCTGATGTGTCGTTATCTAAACGTGAGCGTGTGGGAAGTTATTGAAGCCGCAGCGACTAAGCCATTTGGATTTATGCCATTCTCCCCTGGTCCTGGCATCGGCGGGCATTGCATTCCGATCGATCCGATCTATCTATCTTGGAAGTTACGTCTCAACGGATATGAAGCGCGCTTTATTGCGTTGGCTGATGAAGTCAACCGCAGTATGCCGCATCAAGTCATCAATCTGCTCGTAGATGGATTGAATGAGCGAAAAAAATGTTTGAATGGGGCCAACCTCCTCATGCTTGGCGTGGCGTATAAGCGCGGCGTGGGAGACCTACGGGAGTCGCCTGCACTCGATGTGATGAAAGAACTACAACACAAAGGAGCGAATCTTGTCTATGCTGATCCTTTTGTGAACACTTTGTCTCACGAAGGATTGGATCTGCTTCGAGTAGATCTCTCGGCTGACATAGTGCGGCGGCAGGACGCCGTTGTCATCCTGACCGATCATCACGAATTCGATTATCGCATGGTGGTAGAGAACGCTGACTTTATCGTGGATTCCCGCAACGCCACACGCGGAGTAGCAGCGCCACAAGGACGTATTGTCAGATTGTAATGTGTTCCATGCAATGACGGAGAGGACTTGATTCTCTCCGTCCCTTTTATTCTTACCGACCTTTGGGCATGCCCAAAACGCGTTCTGCAATAATATTGCGTTGAATTTCTGAGGTGCCGCCTTCGATAGAGTTAGCCTTCGCGCGCAGGAATCCGTATTGCCAATAGCCGTTGAGCAAAGCGTAAGGATCGCCTTCGTATAATTGCCCGTATGGTCCTTGCAGATCAACTGCTAACTCCTGCATACGTTGATTGGTTTCCGCCCACTGGAGTTTCGGCAAGGAGCCTTCCGGTCCCGGAGGATTCCCACGTAACAGGCGCGTCAGAGCGCGATAATTATTCAACTTCAATAATTCGCATTCAATATAAGCCTGTGCAAGTTTCTGTCGGATATGGGGCTCGTTTGTCACGAGTTTCCCGTAACGGGTTGTGCGTTGCGCTGTAGCCGCCAGGTCTTCGTAATAACGTTTTTGGGCAAAGGTAAAATAAAAACTCAGACCTTGCCGTTCGAACATGAGCGAGGTTACGATTACTCTCCAGCCTTGGTTCAATTCCCCTAATAGATTAGTCTTTGGGACGCGAACATCTTCAAAGAAGACCTCATTGAATTCACTATCGCCAGTGAGCGTGCGTAAGGGTTTCACGGTAATCCCGGGGCTTTTCATATTAACTAATAAGCAAGAGAGCCCTTGATGCTTTGGCGCATCGGGATCGGTGCGAACGAGCAAGAGGCACCAGTCTGCATAGAACGCTAGACTTGTCCATACCTTTTGTCCTGTCACCTTGAAATAATCACCCTCATCAATGGCGCGCGTCCTCAATGAGGCGAGATCAGAACCTGAGTTTGGTTCTGAATATCCTTGACTCCAGATTTCGTCACCGCTCAAAATATTGGAGAGATGTGCTTTCTTTTGCTCCTCGGTTCCGTGGACGATCATGGTTGGGCCAACAATTTCCAATCCCAATACATTAAGCAGCCCCGGTGCCTTGGCCGCCGCCATTTCCTGATCAAAAATCATACGCTCCACTAGCGAAGCGCCACGCCCTCCATATTCTCTGGGCCAAGAAATACCAGTCCAACCGCCAGCGTGAACCTGTCGTTGCCAGGATTTGAGAAAATTGAGGTCTTCTTCCGAAGCTTGCGGCTGCAGATGGCGCAGCTCTTGAGCGGAGGAGGAGACATTAGCGGCGAGCCACGCACGAAGTTCTTGACGAAAGGCTTCTTGCTCAGGAGTAAAAGAAAAATCCATGCCTTCTCCTTCCTGCACTGACCAGGTTACGAATGTGAAGCGAGTTTTTGCTTTAATAAATCATTCAACATTTGAGGATTGGCCTTGCCTTGGGTAGCACGCATGACCTGTCCTACAAAAAACTGCAATAGCTTATCACGACCAGCACGGTAGTCAGCAACCTTTTCCGGATTGGTTGCGATGACTTGATCAATAGCGGCAGCCAGGGCGCCGGTATCGCTGACTTGAGTTAAGCCTTTTTCAGCGACAATGATGGTTGGGGTTTTTCCGCTCGCGTACATTTCCTCAAAGACCGCTTTGGCCATTTTTCCACTAAGGCGCCCCTCATGAATCAAGCGCACGAGTTCAGCGAGGTCGATAGGTGGGCAAGGCCACGAAGTGGTCAATGCTTGTTCGTCTTTTTCGTCCTTTATAGAGCGGAGAATACTATCCATTACCCAATTACTGATTGCTTTAGGGTCAGCTGGATAAGCGCGTACCGCGGCTTCATAGTAGTTCGCCACTTCCTTGCGTGTTGTCAGAAGATCAGCATCATACCAGGGAAGTTTGTATTCTTGCATGAAGCGATCGCGGCGGTCTGTTGGAAGTTCTGGTAAGGTTGCGTCAATCTCACTAACCCAAGTCGGTTCGACGACCAACGGCAACAGATCAGGGTCTGGAAAATAACGATAATCATGCGCAGACTCTTTGCTGCGCATCGAGCGCGTGACTTCCCGTTCGGCATCCCAGAGGCGCGTTTCTTGGACGATTTTTTCTCCTACTTGCAGTGCTTCTTGTTGACGTTTACTCTCGTATTGGATTGCTTTTTCTACCGCGCGAAAAGAGTTGAGGTTCTTAATCTCCACCTTAACGCCAAAGACGAGGCTACCTTGTGGACGGATAGAAATATTCGCGTCGCAGCGCAAACTCCCTTCCTGCATATTCCCGTCACACACCTCCAGATACTGGAGGATGGCGCGCAGGCTGCGGAGATAGGCTCCAGCTTCTTCCGGGGTGCGCATATCGGGCTCACTGACAATTTCTAAGAGGGGAACGCCGGTGCGATTAAGATCCACAAGACTTGCATCGCTCCGCGCATCGTGGATACTTTTGCCCGCATCTTCCTCCATGTGAATGCGTGTGAGCCGAACCCGTTTTTTTTGTTCGTTGTTGTCAATGTCAATATAGCCACGCTGAGCGATGGGAAGCTCATACATGCTAATTTGATATCCTTTTGGCAGATCGGGATAAAAATAATTTTTGCGAGCCCAACGGCTTGTATGGGAAATCTCACAATGAGTGGCAAGAGCCGTACGAATAGCAAATTCAACTACCCGTTTATTGAGAACTGGGAGCACGCCAGGAAGGCCTGTGCATACCGGGCAGGTGTTGTGATTGGGAGCCACGCCAAATTTGGTAGAACAGCCACAAAAGATCTTTGATTCCGTCTGCAATTGAGCATGGACTTCTAAGCCAATGACTGTTTCGTAAGCCATACCTGTTATCCTACCGTGTTGTAAGCGACGACAGTGGGGGGGTGCGCGTATGCCAAGCCGTTGCTTGCTCATAGGCGTATGCAGTCTGCAGCAAGGTTGCTTCGCCAAATGGTTGACCAATCAGTTGGAGGCCAATGGGCAGGCCTTGTTGATCAAATCCGCAAGGAACAGAGAGTCCTGGCAATCCACTCAAATTGACTGCTATCGTGAGGATGTCGGAGAGATACATAGTTAAAGGATCGTCTGTTTTCTCGCCCAAACGAAAGGCTGTCGTGGGCGCAACCGGCGTGACGATGACGTCACACTGGGCAAACGCCTTGAGAAAATCTTCACGAATAAGCGTACGGACTTTTTGCGCTTTCAAATAATACGCGTCGTAGTATCCAGCGGACAAGACGTAAGTGCCTAGCATGATGCGTCGTTTCACTTCACTGCCAAATCCTTCTGCGCGAGATTTTTGATACGTCGCATTAAGGCCGGCGGCCTGAGCAGTCCGGTGGCCGTACTTCAGGCCGTCGTAACGCGCAAGGTTCGAGCTGGCTTCGGCGGTGGCGAGAATATAATAGGTCGCAATCGCATATTCCGTGTGTGGTAACGAGATGGCGGCTGGTTGTGCTCCTAGTACTTGAAGTTGGTGAATTGCTTCTTGGACAGCAGATTGGACCTCTGGTTGCAAGCCTTCGACAAAGTATTCCTTCGGAATCCCGATGCGAAGGCCTCGAATGGGCTGTTCCAACTGCGATTGATAATCTGGTATGGGTATGTTGACAGAAGTAGAATCGCGTGGATCGTGTCCAGCGATAGTTTGAAGCACAAGCGCGCAGTCGCGTACGTCTTTCGTGAACGTTCCTACTTGGTCGAGAGAGGAAGCATAGGCCACGACGCCAAAACGGCTCACGCGGCCATAGGTTGGTTTGAGTCCTACCACTCCACAAAATGACGCTGGGAGTCGGATGGAACCGCCGGTATCTGTACCGAGCGAAGCGAGCGCCTGATCCGCAGCCACTGCAGTTGCTGAGCCGCCAGAGGAACCGCCAGGAACCCGAGTAAGATCCCAAGGATTGCATGTTGGTGTGAAGGCCGAGTTCTCGTTCGATGAACCCATGGCGAACTCATCGCAATTTACTTTACCAATCAACACGGCGCCGGCGTTTCTTAAGTGCTGTATCACTGTGGCGTCGTACGGGGGAATAAAATGCTCCAGCATTTTTGAGCCAGCAGTTGAGCGGAGTCCTTTTGTGAGGATGACATCCTTGATGGCGAAGGGGATGCCGCAAAGAGGCGATGTGGATGATTTTGCAGAGAAGCGTTGCTCAGCTTCCTGTGCTTGTTGGAGCGCCTCATCTTCGTTGATGGTCAGGTACGAATGAATCTGATTGTCCGTGGCGCGAATGCGAT
>CAZUFQ010000214.1:601-9313 GCA_964618735.1 uncultured Enterobacteriaceae bacterium | reverse complement strand
CCCAGCGGATTGAGCTGAGTCTTAAACTGCGGTCACCAGCCGGTCTTGGGATACGCTGCCCAAACGCCATAAATAAGGCTTCCTAACTTAAAGTGAGAAAGCCATTCGGGAAGGTCATTCTCTCTCGCCGCTCCACTCGTTTGCATGGCCTGAGCCGGAGTGTGAGTTTCCACCACCTGGTGTTTCTCTAGCTGATCAATTCGCCGTTGTAACTGCTCCATTTCTTGATGTAGCAGGCGAATTTCGTCCGGATTCGCAGGTCCCTGGCCAACCTGTTGTGCGCCAGCGATGGGCGGGAACATGACACCCAAGACACCAACCACGCAGGCTGGCCACTTCTTCCAGCTGAATCGATGCGACATACCGTCTCCTTCTCTTATTGAGATACAGGGGAAGACAGACGGTCTGTTACAGGAAGGTAACACGCAGATGACAAAACGATGACATACATAGATAGACGCACAAGCAAAAGCATGCCGCATTCACTATAGAAATGCCAACCAAGATATGGAGCGCTATATCTCTGAGCCCTTTCCGCTGCCGGTTCCCTCGCCCCTTGGGGGAGAGGGCAGCAGTCGCAAAGCGGCTGCGGGTGAGGGGATGTTTGCAGCATTCACTCTCTCCTGTGTCCTCTCCCCTCAAGAAAGAGGAGAAAACGATTCCTCTCCGCGCCCCCTCTCTTGACGTGCTTTCTCTATAGCTTTCATTTAATACAGCTTTCGATATTGTTGTTGGGCCATCTGGCCTTGCGGAAGATGGTATGCAGTCGCAACCACTGGTGTCCCATTTGCCAGCTGAGATTGTCCCACAACGACAATTTGCTCTTCTCCCTGCAGCCCGCTGAGCACTTCGACGTCGACCCCGTCATCAAGACCACTGGTGATAGGAACCTTCTTGGCGTACCCCTGTTCCACCACAAAAACCGCCGTGCTGCTGCCTTCATCAACTAAAGCAGCCGCCGGAATGAGGAGGGCGTGAGGATGCTGGGCTAAGGCTACTTCTACTTCAGCGAAAGAACCTGGCTGCAACAGGCCCCCAGGGTTGGGCAAATCCGCTTCGGCGAGCATGGAGCGAGAGGCGGCGTCAAGAACGTTGGTTGTCCTTGTCAAGGCGCCGGAGAAGACTCGTCCTGGATATTGGCTTAACGACATCTGCACCGGGCGTCCCGGCGTGGCAAGACCTGCTTCCTCTTGTGGAACATTCAAGTACACCCGCACCTTCGAGGTGTCCATAATCGTCATCAGAGGAGAGGCCTGGGTTTCCGAAGTCGTCGCAACTTGAATCAAGGCGCCGGGATCGACAAAACGGGCGGTAATGACGCCAGCAAAAGGGGCGCGCACTTTCGTATAGGCGAGCATCGTCGCTCGTTGTTCTAAGAGATGCTTGGCGCCGTGCGCTGCCGCTTCAGCCACATCGACATCCTGTTTGGCAATGACATCATGATTTTCTTGCCACACGTGCGTCAGCCTCTCGAACGTCAACCGTTTGATCGCGTAGTCGGATTGCGCTTGATCATATTGCTGCTGAAGCTCTGGGGCGTCGATGACGGCCAAGACTGTTCCTTCCTTCACCTGGTCTCCTTTATCAAAACCGATCCATTGTAAATATCCGGACACCTTCGCATAGAGGGTAGCTTGCCGCCAAGGCGCTATAGAGCCTGGCAAGCGGCTCAGGTGGGTCAACGCCTGTCGTCGCGGGGTGACGACTTGGACGGTCACCTGGGTCGGACTGTCTACCTGTACGGAATGTTCCCCGTGTGGAGCCATGAGATCGACAGCCTTCTCCTCGGCGTTATGTTTGACGGACACTGGGTCTCGCGCACTCCCACGAGCCCAGGCGTAATAGCCGCCTCCAGCCAAAAGTCCTGCGATTCCCACAATGATCAACAGCATTTGCGTACGTTTACAGGTTTTACACTTCGACTTCTCAACCTTCATGCAATCCTCCCCCGGCAGCATCAGGCGTGGGCGCTACGTCGCACCAGAGTATGCAAAATCGGCACAACAAGCAGGGTCATAAACGTAGACACGAGCAAGCCGCCAATGACAGCTCGAGCCAGTGGAATGTTGCTTTCGCTTCCTTTGCCAAATCCTAACGCCATAGGGGCCAGCCCGAGAATGGTGGCAAGCGCGGTCATTAATACGCGACGAATGCCGAGCCGCCCGGCCTGGACCACCGCTTCTTCTAGGGGCATGCCTTCCCGCACCAGTCCGTTGGCGAAATCCACCAGGAGTACGCTATTGGACACGACAATACCGATCATCATCAACGCGCCGATTTGCGATTCGACGTTGACTGAGGTATGCGTTACCAACAGCATCCAGATCACCCCAACAAAGCCCAGCGGCACTGCGCAAAGAATGATAAGCGGATCGAGAAACGAGCGGAACAAGCCGACCATCACCAAATAGATCAGGATGGTCGCTACGGGTAAGGTCATGGCGAAACCAGACAAAGACTGCCGCATGCTGTTGACTTCGCCAAGCAGCGCAACTGTCACTCCTTTTGGAACAGCAATCGTCGCCAGTCGGGCTTCAATGGCGCGCGCCACGCGCCCTAAGTCACTTCCTGGGACGCTGGTTAAGACATCTACTGTCGGCTGAAGATTGTAATGCGCGACTTGCTCGGGACCAGTCTTGCGTTCAATCGCAACCAGATCTCTCAGTAAGACGGTCGGGCCGCGATTATGGCCATCATGAATATAAGTCCCTCCGGACGGTAAAATCGGCGCCTCTGAATAGGGCGTATTCTGCAACGCAATCGTAATGCCCGCAGCATGTTCCCCTCCGGTGATCGTGCTCCCGGGCAACTCCACGTGCCCTCCCACTACCGGCGTATTGAGCACATCGTTCAGATGGACAAGACTTTGCTCTGGATACTGCGCCACCACAAAATAGGCGTTATGGCTCTTCGGGTCGATCCAGTAGCTCGGCTCCAGGCTGAGATTGGAAGTGAGCGCCGTCGTCACGTCCGCCATGACTTGCTGTTGGGTCACGCCGAAAAATGCGGCTTTTGTCCGGTCAACATTCACATGTAATTCCGGCGTGTGGATACCCTGGAGGACGCGGACATCAGCAGTTCCTTCAAGGGTAGCCAGCGCCCGCTGGATATCCGTCGCCGTGTGATGTAATTGCACCAGGTCTGCCCCGCTCACTTTGATGTCGACCGGGGCCGGCAAACCGAAATTGAGGACATCACTAATCATCCCGCCGGTTTGAAAACCGAATTTCAGGCCAGGAAACTCCTGCTGGAGGTCCGAGCGGATATCATTGATATACTCTGCCGTCCCCCGTTTATGTTCGTGGGCCAAGCTCACCAAAACCACTGCCGCATGCGGCCCCGCATTCTGTGAGTACAGGGCGTTCCAGCCCGGCGGAATCCCCATATCCGCTAAGATCTGATCGAGTTCATCCGCAGGAATGCGACGCCGGATCATCTCTTCAATTTGCGCCACCATTGACTCAGTATTTTCGAGACGAGTGCCCTCCGGGGCCGAAACGCTAAGAATAAATTGACCAGCATCAACTTTCGGAAAGAACTCGGTTTGTAAGCGCGGAGCTATCCCGAGAGAGCCGACAAAAAGCGCCAGGACTAGAACAATCACCACAAGTTTATGACGGAGCCCCCAGCGCAACACGGATACGTAGCGACGCACCATCCACTCAAAGAAATTAAAATGGTTCCATATAGCGACAAGCCATCCCCAACCTGCAGGTTTCGCGCTTGCATCCACCTGGGTATGCGCTTCCTCGTGTTCAAAAGCGGCAATCGCCACTGGCGCTACCGTCAAAGAGGCCACATAGGACGCGCCCATTGCATACACGACGGCGAGCGCCAGCGGCACAAACAGAAATTTAATGATACCGGTAAAAAAGATAATCGGCAGATAGACGATTAAGATGCTCACAGTAATGACGAACATCGGCAACGCAACTTCAGAAGCGCCGACGGCGACCGCTTCCTGCAACGGCTCCCCCATCTCGATGTGCCGGTGGATGTTTTCCAACACGACGATAGAGTTATCCACTAAGGCGCCAACTGAAAGTGCGAGCCCTCCCAGCGTCATGACATTAATCGTCTGCCCGGTAAAAGAGAGTAAGATGACGGCGCTCATCAGCGACAGTGGAATCGCGAGGGCGACAATCAGCATCGAGCGGACACTGCCCAAGAACAGCAGGATCATGAGACACGCCAAGCCGCCGCCGAGCAGCATTTCATGTTGCAAGGTGTGAATCGCATTACGAATGTAAAGAGATTGGTCAAATATCAATTTAACTTGCATTCCCTCAGGTAGACCTGTCAGGTGTTTAGCAACTTCAGTCACTCCATCGATCACCGCAATCGTGTTAGCACCTGCCTGTTTTAAAATGGGAATGTAGACAGCGCGACGGCCGTTAATCCGTACGGCATTTGTCTGCACAGCCGTAGAATCTGCAGCCGTCGCTACATCTCGCAAGAAAATCGGCGCTCCATTCACGATTTTCACCGGGATGATGTTTAGATCTTGAACCTGGCGGATCATACTATTACTGAAAACATTGTAGTCAACATTGCCCAGCTTCACATCACCCGCTGGAATTAAGACATTTTCGGCGTTAATCGATTTGACAATGTCACTCACCGCCACTCCGCGCGCTTGCATACGGGCTTGATCGAGAAAAACAGTAATCTGGCGGACCGTTCCCCCTTCAGGAGGCAGGGGAGCGGCACCGGGAACCGTTCCTAATTGTGGACGAATAGTGAAGTAGGCGATGTCCCGCACCTCTTTCTCACCCAGAGTCGGGCTACTGACCGTTAATTGCGCAATCGGCAAGCTCGACGCGCCAAACTTAATGATTGTCGGCGGAAAAACTCCTTTAGGGAAGTAACGCAACGCCGAGTAGGTCAAACTCGTCAATTCGGCTACACCGGCGTTCACGTCGTATTCGGGGTGAAAGTAAACCTTGATCAGGCTGATCCCTGCGAGGGAACGCGATTCAATATGATCCACATACGAAGCCTGTAAATAGAGCTGTTCAAGGCGCAACGTGATGGCTCCTTCGATCTCCGATGGTCCCATGCCTTTGTAAAACGTGACTACCGCAACGACCGGAACGTTGATCTCAGGAAAGATATCCACCACCATTCTTTGATAGGACACCACGCCCAAAATGATGATGATTAAGCTAATAGCAACTACAGCATAGGGATTTTTCAGAGCGCTCCGCGTCATGCTCGTCGGTTCCCTCTCCCTCGCCGCTCAGTTTTCATATTGCCTTCTCTCGATCAGCGTCGTTTACTTTCTTTGAAGAAGATTCGACGGCGGCCTATTGAGTGTGCGCAGCCATTTGCGTGGCGCTCTCAGTTGGCGAAGAGGCGAGGAGCGGAGCTGTATCCCACTGCGACTCCGCGACCATCGTGTCTCGTCCATCTTTGACATCAACCTGGAGTTTTCGCCACTGCATTCGATCTTCTGAAGCTACAACATAACGGCCGGGAGTAAGGGAAAAATGGATCGGCCCCTCACCATCTTGATCACGCGCGCTGGCGACAAATTGTCCGTCGAAGGTATACACTTTAACCGCGCGACGAGTCACCCGCGGTACGTCACCGTCCCAGGCGACAAACCGTTCACTATAAACGTCAAGCCTCCCTTCCGGGGGCGGCAGCGCGGGTTCAATTACGCTGAGTTGGTCGCTCCATCCGACGTGGACAGGTTCCGCACAGCCGGCGAGTAGCGCCAAGGCGCTGAC
The DNA here is from genome assembly GCA_964618735.1 of uncultured Enterobacteriaceae bacterium. GTDB lineage: Bacteria > Desulfobacterota > Binatia > Bin18 > Bin18 > SYOC01. Next base: position 3,581 of record CAZUFQ010000214.1, on the reverse strand, counting down.
AACGCCAAAACTCGCCAGCATCTTTATCCGCGTGGTTTGTACGTAAGACATACGTTTGAGACTCCTTCCTGCAAAAATTGGGACCGGTCATATCTTGCAAAAAAACCAAGAGACTTCTGCAAAATCGCTATTATTTACTACTACAACAAGACGAACGAATCGGATTGGATTGAGCGCGAAACTTGATCAGCAACGCACGGCGCGCCCGAGCAATCCGTGATCGCACCGTGCCTACCGGGCGTCCGAGGATGTCAGCAATCTCGTGGTACGTGAATCCTTCCAGGTCACAGAGCATAAGCGCCATACGCAGATCTTCAGGAAGCGCCGCCAACGCTTGATGCACTTCTTCGTGAGACAGTCGACGTAGGGCTTCCTCTTCTAAGCTTACGCTCCAGACCGAAGACGCCTGCTGATCGATCTCACGAGCCCCGTCGTACATAACGAGCTCAGGGGTAGAATGTTTGCGACGGCGAGCGTCAATAAACAGGTTCCGCAGAATCTGATAGAGCCAGGCGCGGCATTGCGCCGGGTTCTGAAGCTGCGCGTATGCCTGCAGGGCTCGTACATACGTGTCTTGCACCAGATCTTCCGCCTCGTGCGGGTCTCCAGTAATCCGCCGGGCAGTATTGTACAGTGCCGCCATATAGCCCACTGCTAGAGCGCAAAACTCTTGATACCGCATAGGCCCCGGATTTTTTGTGCTACTGAGAAGACGGGAAAAATGGGAGGAAAGTTCCCTCTCCTTTTGCACTGGTGAGAAAGGATCACTTTCTTCTTCTTGAACTGTCTGTATGTGAAACATAGATAAAGTTTTCTTTGAGAAGAGAATAACTATTTGTGACCTTTTGCGCCGACATACTTGTGGCAACCGGCGCTAAATGAAAAAGTCCCAACCAATCATTCTCCAATGAAGAGCCGCTAAACGAGACCAGCGACTCGCACGAGAATACAACTTCATCAAATGAATTCCCCGTTTGTCCCTGGACCCTCCGAAAAACAGGACAGTCCCGGTTCAAAAAGGCGCCGTCAATGGAGCGGAACCCATCAACAATCAAGAAAATGAGGGCGTCGACAAGCGTATCATCCCGCCGCAGGCGAGAGGACGTGGACGCACCTGTAGGAACAATTAGTGCAAAAGCAGATCGTCGTCAGTTAAAGGGTGGATAGGCAGGAATTGCCGTGGAAGGAAAACAGTGACAAAGAGTGGCGCTAAGGCCGAAGTAGCCCAGGGCCGACTAAGGTTTTGTTGGAGCAAAGACAAAAATCTGTTAGGCGCGAAGAGAAAGGGCTCCCCTTTGGTTTGCCGCGCATCGTGCTCTCTGAATTCTTCAGCGTGTCGCGGGGTTTCCTCGAGGGGCGAGCCGCTAATTCCCCAATAGGCTTGGGTGACCGATGGAGAGAAGACTGTGCCGGGAAAGCAATTGACGAGCATGAGGACGACCACCACTTTGAGTAGAACGACGCCAACGGCATATTCAATGGACTGCGGAGATACGAGAGACATCATCGTCGACGTTTCCATAGGGAGCTTTCCAACACTTATAATGCTCCCGGCCACTTCAATAGCACTCCAGTACGAAGGTTTATCCCAACAGGGCTTGTTTCCCTGCGCCTTTCGCTTGTTTATCGTCCGTCATACACTTGAGACGTTGCGAGACCTATAGGGAAAACACACCAAGATGTGGATACACACTGTCGAGGTTTTCTCCTCTCCCTTGAGGGGAGAGGACACAGGAGAGGGTGCCGCAGGCGGGGTTTCCCCTCACCCTAGCCCTCTCCCCCAAGGGGCGAGGGGAGTGCAAGCCATGCTTTCTTGTCCCTCTGCCACCCCACATCTTGCTCTAGCGTTTCTATAGAACAATTCATCATTGATAATATAGACATGAAAAGGGCTCTTACTCCAGCACTCTTAAAAGGTTGGAGCGAGCGGACTACGAGCAATGCGCCGTTCGGACACAATAGTTTCTTCTCCATTTTCTATAGCGACTTGCACCTTTCTCATTTTACCGTTGGCCCGGGAAACGAGAATATAGCGTCCAGGAGCAAGGGCGACTTGGACCGGCTCATTACCGTTCTCCTCGCCGCCGTATTTCCCGAGGAATTGCCCTTCGTCGTTATATAAAAAAACGATGCGTCGATAAGTGTCGAGACTTTCCTCGTCATCCGGTTGGTAACATTCACCGTAGACCGTCAATCGCCCCTGCGGCGCAGCCCCTCGTGGTCCAACGGGCGGCTGATTTTGATCCCATGTCACCCGCACCGGGGAGAAACATCCGGCGCTGAGAAAGGAGAAGACGGCTAGCAACATTGTGATTCTCGTCTTCTGTACTCGGGGTAGCATCATGAGACCTCTCAAGTAGAAGACGAAAAATGTGGGAAAAAGTTCCTTCGTTTTTCCATCGCGAGGCGCTAGTGCTCTGTCAATCCCTAACTTTAGCTGTAGGGTGCGCTTGCGCACCATGCTCCGGTGCATAAATGCACCCTGCACAAGGCGGGTCGCTAGCCTTACCGATTTTGATCGTCAAAGTTTATTGGGATCTTACTCTCCTTTTTCCGGCTGCAGCGACTGTAACACCGGCTCCAGCACCTTCCAGACATTCTCCGCTACAATCTTGTGCCCGGCTGGAGTGGGGTGAATACCATCCGCCAGATTCAATTCCGGAATGGCGGCGACTCGGTCAAGCAGGAACGGCACCAGCGCCGCATTGTTTACTTTCGCCAACTCTGGAAAAATCTCCCGGAAGCGAGTGGTATAGTCCTTTCCCAAATTGGTAGGAACCTGCATCCCCACGATCACAGTCTTGACGCGAGGATTTTTTTGTCGCACTCGGTCGATAATAGCTTGAAGATTCTGCTTCGCTTCTTCGAAGGGCAACCCGCGCAGACCATCGTTAGCGCCGAGTTGCAGCACTAAGACGTGGAGGGGACGTTGCAGCAGCCGTTCAACGCGGCCGCGTCCCCCCGCAGTCGTCCCGCCGCC
>CAZUFQ010000214.1:0-591 GCA_964618735.1 uncultured Enterobacteriaceae bacterium | reverse complement strand
GTGGGAGTCGGCCGGCGGTCGTATCGCCACTAGCCCCCCGCTTAATTGCACGGAACTTCCACCCTTGGGCGTTGATCTTCTCCTGAATGAGCGCCGGAAACGCTTGGGACGGATCAACGCCAAAACCGGCAGTCAGACTGTCGCCAAAGAAGAGAAGCGATTTGCTCTCAAGACCTCCTCCTGTTTCGCTTTGGGCTATAGGCGCCTCAGCAGCTTGCGCCACAACACAAAAAGGCAAGAGGGCTAAGCAGACCAATAAGGTGATGCTATGTTTTCTGTAATGACTGCTTCTATGCATACGATCCTCAATGTTCACAACGTCACAAAAATATACCAGAACGGCGCACGCCCGTTGACTATCTTGCATGAGATTTCCTTTACTCTCGATGCTGGAACAACGTGTGCTATTGTTGGCCCTTCGGGAAGCGGCAAGACCACATTACTGGGACTCTGCGCCGGACTCGACCGTCCAACCTCCGGTGAGGTCTCTCTCGATGGGCAACTGCTGAATGATTTGGGCGAAGACGAACTCGCGACCGTGCGCAACACGACCGTCGGGTTTGTCTTTCAATCCTTTCAGTTGATCCCTAC
>CAZUFQ010000213.1:0-9351 GCA_964618735.1 uncultured Enterobacteriaceae bacterium | reverse complement strand
GGCGTCAGTCCACTTCAATGACGCCGCCGACGGAAACATCAAAGTGGTGGTTGAAAAAGTCAACCAAGAGGCGCCAATTCAGCTGCGACTTCTGTGCACTTTGGTGACGCATTGGCCAGCGAATTTCTCTCCCTGTTCTGGTGAATTATACGAATCCTTAGCGTAACTTTCCCCCTCCTCGCTTTATGCGCTCAACGAGGCATATTCAGTGATGCTGAGAAATTGAGAGTCGAGATACCTTATCCCAACAGAAGACCACTGGTAGAAATGCTCAAGGCAATTTCTGAGTTGCAGAACGGATCTTCTTCAGAAAACCTTCGGTGCCCAATCCTTCTTTATTTTCTGCTTGATATTGTTGGCAAAGATCGTCAATAGATGTCCAAAATTCCCCGGCTGATCCATCCCAAAATACTTGACCATTGAGTAACCACAGAATGCGACTCGTCTGATTAAGCAGAAGATGTTCCCTGTATCCTATCGGGGTCACTGGTTATCATCATGGTTAGCGATCGTTCGCGAACGATGTCGATCATTTCACGGCTGGAGGAATCCTGTCTGTGTGGAAAAAGTGGGTCATCACAATAAATAATCGTTTTGTGATCTTCTATTTGCTGAAGCCCAGTAGGATCTCCATCTTTCTCATAAAAACAAACGTTCTCCGCTCGAAGTAGATAATCTATATGAACCGGTGGCTTGGATTCTTCACTCTGTGGAATATCCAGGTTCTTTTCTTCGGCTAGCGGTCGAAAAAAGATCACTTTAAGTGAATCCTTTAATGCAGACTTACCGTGGCCTCGGTCGGCAAGGACGAGAATGCAATCACTTGAGTGGATCTCTAAACAAGCAATATCAAGGGCAAGCGGTCGAGCAGTTTTCTTGCCGTCGTTCTTTACTCGTAAGCCGTTAATTTTTAGCAAAGGTTCTTGCATGTATTTTTTCACTTTCCCTTTATAGCCATTTCCAAGAGTACCTTGCCAGAGGATTAAAGCCTCTTCAGCTCACATCTGATTCATTTGGGACCCGGCTGGCGTCTGGCTCGTTTTGATGGTCATTAAGGCGCTATGGGATTTTCCACGTGCCAGTTTCGACTTTTTGCCGAATATCTCCTAAGAGAGTGCGTTTCGTTCCAGCGACATGAACTACATGACCATAGATACGCCCGCCATGGCTTCGGCGTTCGGGTTCAAGGCGACGACTGGAGATTGTGTATGCCTGGTTTAGACTGTCAACTTCGACCGTTAGGTTTCCTTTACTCACTTTGATGTGACTTGAATCGATACGCATAATATCGGCTTCGCGATCGACTGAGTAAACTTCATTGACTCGAATTGTGACAGTGGCTCCACAGTCGCAACATTCCATGTGATCCCCTTTTCCTGGCTTCATATCGAGAGATTCTTTTGTCCATACTGACACACGTGCGTCTCCTGGTGCCCCATTCGTAGCTTTTAAGAGCGCCGCTACTTCAGCTCTCTTCATGCCGATAACAAACCACTGACCAGTATGAAAAACTCGAAAAGGCTGTTCCTTTTTTCTCCGGGGAACGGTTGTGGCAGGTAATTCCCCAAAGCGACTTTTGAACGACGGTTCTGTTCGTATGGCGTCCCAGAGCCACTTCCGTTGAGTCTCGGTCCTAAATGTGGCATCCACTTCAGTGATTTCACCGAATAGAGCTGACCAAGTGTGAAATATCAGCGGTTCGCCTTTCTGAACCATAGAGTTGAGTACTGTTATCCCTGCAACGAATAGGGTGCCGAGTCGTGACGCGTATATCTCAGGTGCGTCTTCATGCTCTGAAAGAGACATGTATTCTCTCCTTACTTCACTCAGTCAGCTAATGGCATCTTCTCTAAAACTGCTTGTGTGAGTGGACAGATGAGGCCATGTTCCTGTTGCGCAAGCAATGGCGCGCAGCGAGGAAACCTAGAGATCACCGCTAACCAAATGAGATCAAAAACCTTCGTAGCATCCTCGATTATCTCCATTGCCCACCTCTCATCAAAACTGTCAGTCACAAGAAGTGCAGACTCTTCCATCATCCTGGAAACAATGGTTACGGAGGGATGCGCGTATTCGTGGAGGCTTTTCCAAAACTTGTGATACTGCTCTCGAACCTCCTGTTCTTGTTGTGCCAAAGGAAAGACTTTGCCAAGCGTTAGCGATATGCAGTTGTCCCAACGGAGGTTGCTCTCGCGTTGCGCCAGCCACGTAACTTTTTCATCGAGGGGATGGACCTGGCGGGAATTCGCCCAGGTAAGTGTCGACATAGTAGGCTCGAAACATTAGCTCCCATACAAACCGAAGACTACGGCCTAACAGTGGGTAATTGCCGGACAAAAAATGCAGTTGAAACCATTGGACTTCCTTGAACAAGGAAAGGAAATGCGAGTGGACCAGGCTCTGGGAGAGGTCCCCGGTGGCATAAGTGTTCCCTATAGCGATGGAGATATCTATCCAATCGTTCGCAAGCTCTACAAAGTGGAAGGCTTTCTCTCGTCCTACCCTGAAAACATGCTCCCGCTCGATTTCCAGTAAACGATCATGCACTTGAGATAGGTAAGAGAGATAATAATCGCTCATCGTTGTTCGACCTTCATTCACGAGAACAACTCCGGCTGAGCATCTGTTGGCTCAACTGTAACTTTTGTTCGTCGTGTTTTCTTTTTCGAAGCAGTTTCTGAAGTTTGGAGAGCGGCGCGTTCGTGGTTGAGAACGAATGAGCAGCGGTGAGTGTTTCGTTGCTTCAGCCCCCACGCACCTAGAAAAGTAATGGCAGAGGAAGATATGAAGCAATCTTCGGGTATTCGGAATGTGAACGGTTCCCAATCCTCAGCAAAAGCACCTGCGTAATTGAGAGACTCTATGAGATCAAGATGAGAACAAGATCGGGGAAGATCCGCACTTGCCATCATCTGACCCTAAAGAGCAGCAGACAATTCACGTGGGGACTGCGCCATGCTGGGGTGAGCAGGTGGCGGATCAACCATGCTCAGGTAAGGCTCGCCTGAGCTTATAGCCTTTTGCATGGCGTCGTAACAATGCAGAATGATCAACTTGCTGCGATAGTCTCCATATTTTTGGATATCTTTATTTTTAAGAATACGAAACGTTTCCATGATGTAATCTACATCATCCTCGGCGATGCCATAGAGGTGAAAGTAGGCGGCGTCGAGTTCACAGCGTAGAAGGAAGCGCCGCTCCTCGTTCCAGCGGAATGGAGGGCCGTTGTAGTGACAGTCTCTCACAAACGATTCAAGGTCCCAGGCCGTGTATGAGAGTTCCAATAAGCGAGGAAACAGCCAATGTTGAAGAGTATTGTCGCTGGCAGACCATCGGCAAGCTTGCTCATAAGCAGTAGGGGGCACGATAGGAAATTGGATGAGAATAAATTTGTTCAGCGAACCGCCAGAGAATTTTTGTCGAGCTACGTAATCGAGCACGAAAGCACTCAGATTCCCACAAAGTAGAAGACTTCTTCGTGCGTGTTCTTCAGGTTTAGTAGACGGAAACACCAATAATGGCGCTTTATTACCTGCGCCCCATGGTGGGCAAATACACGCGCGAACAGTTCGAAGGTCAGTATGAGTGCGACAAACATCTCGGAACGTAAGGACCCCACTCGGCACGAATCCAATGCGCTTTGAGTATCGTGTTTGCACTTCAGATGCTGGAACCCAGTAACGTGGTAGGCACTGGAAATACGGGTCAAGCAGTTGTTCTCGTGAGGGATGGTTCGGCTCAGCTTTGACGCCAAATCTACTCTTCCGCGGGATACCGGCAAAAGTTCCATGCCTGTGATCAAACAAATCGTAGAGCTTTCCTTCCAAAAGTGCACTGTAGAAAGTTCCATCTACGTCCCAGTATGGGGAAGAAGGATTTGCTGAAGTTGTTTCAAGCGTCTCTTGGTCTCTAAAAAGCCCAGAATCGTTCGTCATATGAAACATGCCTAAATAATTGACACTCCATAAGTTCCCATTCGTTTTGTTCTCATTCAAAAGAATTGGAAGACGTCTGTAGATTTGCGATACCACGATCGTATCACGTGCAGTTTGGAATAAAGGGCAGGTCTGTGTATTGGGGTTGATGAGCGCAATATCCTCGGGCGACAACTCCCAAACCTTTTCTACATTGGAGAGGTCAGACACATCCTCATTAAGGATAGACATTTTAATAACATTCGTGTTTGCACCAGCCCCACCAAGCGTAAGAAGGGTAAAGCGTTCGTTTGCCACGACTGCCGGAAAAATTAAGTTCCGATTCGAAAAGTCATAGGCAGCAACGAACCTACCTGTTTGAACGAGGTGACTGAAGAAATCTTTTAATGAGTAGTCTGCTAAGATGCCAGTCTTCACGATAAAGCCCAGACGCCCATTAGTCTCAATCAATCTCATACCCAGTTCAATAAAGAGCGGGTATGTGTTGGTATCGCCTACAGCACCAAGCGGAAAAGCTCCGGAGTTTCTTGCGAAAGCGCTTTCTCCATCGGCTTTCCGTAACGCGTTTAGAAAGGTCGCATATAGCTCCGGGTCACTGGTGGCTAATTCATTAATCAGACGACTTCGAATTGCGGCGGTCTGCGCGTCTGCAATGTCAGGCCGTGAAGAAGCAAACCATTCTCGCTCTTGTAGCTTCACCCGCTCCCACGGCGGATTGCCGAGAATGACATCGAACCCACCGTTGCTTTCCGAGCCAAATACGGTAGGAAACTCCAGGTGCCAATGGAAGAATCGGTACTGGCGAGCAAGGTCGCGAATCTTCGCTTTGAGACCAGGAGGGACGCTATGAGGGTTACGCTCGATTTTACGGAGGTGCTCGGTGGTGAGCTCTGTGCCGTAGTCGGTGGACTGTTTAGGCCAAACGAAGGCGGCGCACCAAGTGTCGTGTAAGAGTCGAGCGTTTTCGTAGCCGCTCCCTTCGACGATCTCGCGGTAGAGCTTTTCCTTTGCTACGAGCGCCTCTGGTGTTTCATCGTCAAGAGTTTCTAGTTGAGCAATAGTAGCAGGTAGGTTGCCAAGACGTTCCCACGCTTGTGTTTGCGAAAAGTCGAAGCTTGTCTGGCCGGCCCGGGCATCTCTGTTGAGCCTTTTCATCCATGCAGCCGCTTCTCTCGTATCGCCAGTGATAGGCTCGTAGGCCTTATCAGGGATTCCGTCTTTAATCGCTTCAGGTGTCGCACCAAGGAGACTGTTACCACACTTGATGTGATGGTCAAGAAAGTTGAGGGATTTCCCGGGCTCTACCGCCTCTAGCCATAACCCCACCTTACACAACTCAACGGACATCGGGTTAATGTCTACACCATGGATGCATTGGCCAATGACCTCACGGAGTGAGTGACGGAGCAATTCCGGCCCCGGTTCCTCGTTTCCAGCGCGGAGGGTTGCGAGCCTTCGCGCGATGCGCTGTGCTGCAGCAATAAGGAAGTGGCCGCTACCACAGGCCGGATCGCAGATCTTCAGAGCGAGGACAGCCTCCTCAGCCGATTTAAAACCAAGCTTAGAATAATTACGAATGCGATCATTAAGGACCGGATCAAGAGCAGTATCAAGCAAACAATCTACCAAGCTCACAGGAGTGTAATAACTACCGGAGGTTTTGCGTTCATTCCCAGCCGCTTGTCGAAAACCGAAGCGCGGTGTGGGCGCTACTTCAATGACCGGATGGAGTTCTAACAAGCTCTCATAGACTGAACCAAACTCCTCTGTCGCCAGTGCACCAAAGTTGACTGACGTTGGTTGCCCACTCTGTAGATGGTTAAAGTAACAGAGCCGATCAAGAGCAGAGAATAAGGCGGCGTTGCTGAGGCGGCACGAGTTGAGAGGGCCGAGACTATCTGGATTGAAGAGTTGTCCGCCCAACGCTGACATACCGAGTTGGTCCGCCTTGGCGGGGTGTTCGAAAAGTTGGAATGTGGACAGGAGCGCCAACCACGCGTCAGAGAAGCGCTCAACTCGGAGCCCACGCGTCACGGCCATCCGACGCAAACGCTGAACGCTGTAGTGCTGGAAATAAAGGTTCACGTTCCTTGACGGCACGCCTTTCGGGAACACTAGTCCTCTTTCCTCGATTACCATCAGAAAGAGTAAGCGGTACACGAGCCGCAGGAGGTGATTGAAATAGATGTCAGGACGTAACTGACCTGAGGAGACTTGCTCACGGAGTGCCGTATTGTCGGGATGCGTCACAAAGCCGGTGCCGAGAATTTCGAGCGCCTCGGTCACGGACACGCGTAGCCCTTCGCGAATACGTGAACCCTGAGCAAGTGTGTCCAGGTGATAGCGCTCTAACCAGCAGGAGGACGAGGCTTCGACCGTTTGCGGCAAACGGGAAGCGTGAAGGAGCCGAAACAACACCGCAAAGTCGGCAAAGAGGCCATCCACGAAAATGCGATCAAGATCAAATTCCAAGTAGGTGAGCTTCACCAACCGTGAGCTATCACGCAGGAGGCGTACGACCCGACCATTCGTCACGAGGCCGTAGAGCTGATCGGTGAGGTTCAGGTATTCCTGGAGCATGGCGTGGGCAGACATACGCAGCGCTGACTTCTCGGGCTTGCGATCCAAACCAGCGGGCTCACGAGCACCAATAACGTGGATGGCGGTCTGTCCTCGGTTCGTGGCGCGATGAGAGATGGGGTAGTTCTTGCCGCTCACCTCCGTGCCGCGTGCCTGGTATTCCACTTGGTATCCAAGAAGACCCAGCAGCGGAACGATCCAGTTGTTGCGGGTCTCTGTCGTCGCTGGGGCGTCGGCTTTCAGCGTCTCCAACTTGCGTTGAAAGATCCGCCAGTAGTCCTGTGCATCAGCCCACGCGCGGGCAATCTCGTCCTTCACTTTACTCGACGTGTCGAAGCCGAAATCGACCGGACGCTGTCCCGGCGCCTCTTCTAGTCGATCCAGCAAATCTGGAGAGAGGATGGACCCTTCGATACGAATGCTGGGATAATTCATTGCGCTGACTCCGGGAGGAGGATGTACACGCCCAGAAGATCCATCGGCAACACGGGATGGACCACTTGGAAGCGTTTAGCGTCCATGAGAGTGCTGAAGCGCTCATGCGCCTCAACCAGCTTTTGTGATTGTTGCTCTGCGACCGCGGCAAACTCCTCTTGCAAGGACTCTAACAAGTTTAACTCATTGTTCAGGAAACTTGCTCGCGCCTGCTTGGAAAGATCTGAAGAGGCGCGCGCTGACGTGAGCAGAGCTTTGGCCTGTGCGTGATCGAGGAACTCTTTGCGCTGGGGCGTGCCTCTCCATCCCCACAAGATCATCTCCTCGGCGACAATTTGATGGCGGCCCCTGCGCTCTTCAATCACATTGCGACAGCGAAACAGCAAGACCGTGGTTTTCACCGTGACTTGTCGCGTCCGAATCACTGCCGCCCGCGCCGCTCGCTTATCTGCACGATCCACCGTATTGGCCATCACCAACTGACAGAGCTGTTCGACGAAGCGGTGATTCCGCCCGATATACGAGTACCCTTCCGGTGTTGGAGAGGCGAAGCTGACGCTGACACTGTCGCCTTGGGGGAGTAGCTCTCGGAGCTGGAGTGGAAGATTACCTGTGACGATGCGGTAGCCCTTGGCGTCCTTGCTCATTTGCACGCCGAGGAGGTTATTGAGCACAGCTGCTACAAACTCTTCCACCGCCTGCGGATCGCCGATGGCTTCGTCCACCTCGCGCAAGTCTGCTTCAATCTCCTGCGCCTTGATGGTATGCTGCGCAAAAATGCTGCGGGATGCCTTTTCGCGCTCGGCTGCTTCATCCACTTTACGGGTGACATTGGCTTTTGCTCGCGCCGCTTCATTGAAGTTGTCAAAGTCAAAATCGAGCTGATTCTTGTTGCGACGTTTAGCTATTTTCCGGTCGGGGTTGAGTAAGAGCGCTTGGGTGATCGTATCGATAATACTCTGCGAGTCTTCGGGAAACGGTACATTGATGCCAGTGGCGCGTTTGATCTCGCGCACTTTGCGCAGGAGCACGTCAAGCACGATGCCATCGATCGGATTGTCTGCCCCATACAGAAGACACGCCTTCACTTCAGGCGCGGTCTGGCCGAAACGGTCCACTCGCCCTTCGCGTTGTTCCAAACGGTTCGGGTTCCACGGGAGATCGTAGTGCAAAACCCCAGTGAAATGATCCTGCAGATTAATGCCTTCGCTGAGGCAGTCGGTCGCAATCAGGACCCGTAGGGGAGACTTGCCCATGTCTTCGATGCGCTGCTTGCGTAGATCATCAGGAAGTTCACTGGTAATGACCTGGAGATCCAGCTTCGGAAATGTCTTCTTGAGCACGGGCGCAAGCTGCTCGCCCACGTAGTTGGCCGTGGCGATGTAACGGCAGAAGACAACAGGATTGACTCCTTTTGACAGCCAGTCCTCTAGAATGATCTCGGCGGAGGCAAGTTTCTGATCGTCTTTCACGGTTGCCAACGCCGCGAGTTGGTCAGAGAAACTACGGAGCTGCTGGCGCTGATAGCCCGTCCAGTCATTCCACTCGACCACTTGTGTGGGCGTATTGTCTCCCTCAAAGCCAAACTCGGTGTCCCGCACGGGATTGTCGTCAGCTGTGGAATCGATGGAAGTCGTGCCGTTCTGCTCATCTCCCGCATACACAGGGAGTCCTTCAAGACGTGCATTCAGCATTTCGACTCCAGCTCTCGGACTCGACATCACGCCGCGCAGCAACCCGAGCGCCGTCCAGTAGTGGACCTTGCGTTGTCCATCTTGTGAAGCATTGGCAGCAATGAGCTTCTTCGCGAAGTCGAGGATCTGCTCAAAAAAGCGGCTGTAACTAGGAGACAAGTCATACGGCCACTCGAACGGATCTCGTTTGGGGAATGGGGTGTTCTCGCCCATCCATTTCTCGACATCGGCGCGCTTGCGTTGTACGAAGAACCGGGCCAGCTCGCGGCGCTGGGCTTGGGACGAAATAGGAAGATCTAGCGTCTCGAACTCAGGTTTCAGCAGCCCAAGCAATGAGTGAAATTCTTCCGGTTTGCCACTGTGTGGTGTCGCGGTCAGTAAGACAAGCTGTTGGCCGGGTTTGCTCGCAAGGCGACTGAGCAGATGGTAACGTTGCTGCTGACTGGGTACCGCGCCTGCCGGCCTGGCGCACGTGTGGGCCTCATCCACAATCACCAGTTCCGGACACTGCTCGATGAAGACGTCACGGCGCGTGTCTGACTTGATAAAATCAATGCTGATGATCTGGTAGGGATAGTAATCGTAGACACTCGTGTCACCTTGAATTTGCCGGTCGAGTCGCGCCTGAGTATTGGACCGAATGATAACGGCTTCTATATGCGGAACACACCAAGAATTGGCTGATTAGGTGGCCAGCGCATACAGGC
>CAZUFQ010000212.1:1256-9365 GCA_964618735.1 uncultured Enterobacteriaceae bacterium | reverse complement strand
GCCGGGCGGCGGCGGAGATTCCGGCTCCAGGGCGAACAAACAGGCCGCCCATTCTCCATAGCGCGAGCCTGTAGCAAAGCTGGCGCGTCCATTGAGGAGGACATGGTCGCCGGCACGACGACCTCGGACGCTCGTGCCGGCGCCGGCTGGAAAACTCACCCATCCGCGTTCGGCCACGATTTCCTTTAACGTTTCGATTCCCGCCGGACCAAGTTGCGCACAGATGAAGTGAAACACGCAGAGATGATTCCACAGACACCAGGCTGTTGAAGCGCAACAGCCTGCCACCGCCTCCAGTTCATGCGCCATCGCCATGACGCTTGATTCTAGACCGCCGATGTTATGTGAGGCGGACATGCGCATCAGGTCAGTTTTTTTGATGGCCTGAAGCACAGCGGGATCGACACTGCGAGTGTGATCCGCCTGCGCCGCCTGTTCAGCGATCATTGGCAACAGCGATTCACACAATAGCCCCTCGCGCCGCCCCAAGAATTCTTGCACATTAGGCAAAACCGTGCTCCTCAAAAGGAAATACCGGCGGCATGGTGTCACCAACATCAAAAGCTGTCAAGCCTTGAAACTTCCTGCACTCGGCCGCTCATTTTTGGCGGAGAAGAAAAATTTGGAAGGCGCTCGCAAAATCCACAAAATAGGCTAACGAGCGATCCGCCGCGCCGGTTGCTGTGCGCTGACGGCTGCCAGCTTTGTATGGTACACTGCGCCTCGAATTGAAGGAGGGAAAATTTATGAACACTACCGAGTTGTGTTCTTTCTCAATCTCGCAACTGGCGGAGCTGCTGCAACGACGCGCCGTCTCTCCGGTCGAGGTTACCCGAGCCTATCTTGATCGCATTCAGGCTCTCGACCCTCAACTCAATAGCTATCTGACGGTAACAGCGGAGCGCGCGCTGCAAGACGCCAGAGCTGCGGAGACGCAGATCCAACGAGGGAACTATCTCGGGCCGCTGCATGGCGTTCCTCTCGCTCACAAAGACATCATTGCAACCAAAGGCGTCAAAACGACATGCGCCTCGAAAGTGCTCAAGGACGCCACGCCAGACTACGACGCGACTGTCATAGAACGGCTACACGCGGCCGGTTCTGTGCTCCTTGGCAAGCTCAATATGAACGAGTTCGCGACCATTAGTCCCAGCGTCTATTTCGGTCGCGTCAACAATCCATGGAATGTGGCGCACAATCCTGGAGGCTCAAGCAGCGGTTCGGGAGCAGCCGTGGCTGCGGGGCTCTGTACGGGCTCGCTCGGTACGGACACCGGCGGATCAATTCGTATTCCAGCCGCCTTTTGCGGCATTGTCGGTCTGAAAGCCACCCACGGTCGCGTTAGCCTCTTTGGCGTGACCCCGCTGGCCTGGTCGCTTGATCATATCGGTCCAATGACGAGAACCGTAAAAGACGCCGCGCTCATGTTGCAAGCAGTGGCTGGCTACGATCCACGCGATATTGGGTCCAGCGAAGCGCCGGTCTCCGACTATCTCGCCAAGCTTAGCGGAGACATTAGCGGGCTTACTCTCGGGGTCCCGACGAGTTTCTTTCCCGAGTACACCGATCCCGAAGTGAAAACCGCATTCGCTGACGCCGTCAGAGTGCTGGCTGGATTAGGCGCACGGATTGAAGAAGTGACTTTGCCTTCTTTGGAGAATGCCTGGACGCAGCTGGCTTTGCCGATCTTGAACGGCGAAGCAAATGTCTGGCATGAATCGTATTTACAGAAACAAGCCGAAGATTATGGCCCGACCGTGCGAAAATTTTTAGAGCGCGGCAAAGGCGGTCTCGCCACGGATTATGTCAAATCCCAACGTGCGAAGGCCCAGTTTCGTCGTTACATGCTTGACGCCTGTGCGCATGTCGATGTCCTACTCACTCCTGGTGAACTCATTCCGCCGCCGCTGCACGAGGCGCGGTCCGCTCTTATTAACGGCAAAGAAGTTAGTCTCACGGCAGCCTTGATTTCTGCTACCTGTCCGTTCAATCTCACTGGCCAGCCTGCGTTGACCGTTCCTTGCGGTTTCACTGCGACAGGCTTACCGCTTGCTCTGCAAATCGTCGGCAAACCTTTTGACGAAGTAACTGTATTGCAAGTTGGACACGCGTACGAGGCGCATACTTCGTGGTGGACGCGTCGACCTGCAATTGCTTGAGTTGTGATGAAAACAGGAAGGCGGACGGGTGAGACTGCTTGTGAAGAGGGCTCACCCAAGGCCGCCGTGGCAGAGCTGCAGAAACTCAGCGCCAGTCTTCTGGTCGTTCCTTGTACCAATCCGTCAAGGCCTCTTCGAGCGTATAACAATAGAGATAGCCTGCGTCCCGCAAATAGCCAGGGATGATATTGTTTGAGCGCACGACTTTTCGAATGCGGACTGGATTGATTGGTTGATGAATCCCTAGCGGACGACTGAGCGCCTCGATCAAGTAGGAAGCTCCAAGTAAGCACGGGTACGGCACGGCGGGGACAAACCGTTGGACCCCAGCCACTTTACAGGTAGTCTCTACATATTCTTGGACAGTCGGTGCTGGATTCATGGTAAAGTTAAACAATCGCACTCCGTTTTTCTGCTCACGCTGTTTCTCCATCACCCAGAAAATGGCGTGACAGAGCTCTTTCACGTACCCCCCAGCTTTCCGGGTTTGTTTGTTTCCCATGTAGAAGAAATAGCGGCCCAGGACCGACCGGATCAGACGAGTGACGTTCCCGCCTTCTCCAGCGCCAAAGACGACGCCGGGCCGTACGATCGTTAATTGTCGGTTCTGTCCTCCGCGTTGCCACGCGATGTGGATTTTTTCCGCCGCTAATTTCGAGGCTCCATACGGAGACACCGGGACGGGAATAGCCGTTTCTTCTTTCGCCTCTTCCGTGGGGCCATACGGAGCAATACTGCTGGTAAAGACCATTTGCGGGCAGTTCACCTGTTCCGCCCACGCACAAACATGTTCGGCGCCAAGCAAATTCGTGGTAAAGTACTCATACGGTTCATGACCGGGCTCTCGGTGCACGGCGGCAAAATTTGCTACTAACTCCGCGTGACTGGGGAGTTCAGCCGCAGTAAGAGGCTGACGGACGTCGAGCTGGATGTAGCGCACCTGCCCTCTTTTATACGCTTCCTGCAATTCTATTGGCCATGTGGACACGTTTAGTGAAGCGAAGTCCACTAAATAAAGAATGTCAGCCAATTTATTTATTAAGAGATAACGGGCAAAGTGAACGCCGATAAATCCCAGCCCGCCGAATACTACACTCACCTGAAATTTTTCCATTGGTTCCGCCTTTGAGAGAGAACAAAGTTTCAAAACTTCATTCTTTGTTGTTTAACGTCACAACCCTCTTGATTAAGAATTGTTTTGTGCGACCATTCAACGATTTTGTGGGTCGGGATTTCAGTTCACTACGGAGTTGATGACCCGTAGGACTGAAAAGACTCACTTAGGGTATTAAGCAAGGAAAGGGTAGAGAGAGAAAAGGTTCTATAAATTCGCGCAAAATTAAGGTTCATTTCGGTCTTTCACTCACGTCTGGCGCTATTCTTCAATTTTTGCACACTGCAAGAGATGAAACCAAACCAGCCGTGAGAGAAAATTCTCACGCCCTTTATTGTTTAAGTGTCGACAGGGACGGTGAAGAAGTTTAGCCTTCAAAATTCTCATATTCTCGCAGTGAGCGCCTGAAGGTTAAAAAATCCGCGAGTACGATTGACTGACGAGGAGAACCACAAGTTGAGCCCAGTTTTGATGAGGCGTGTACCAACACTCTACACTTCTGACCAGAGCAGCTCTTAATCCTGAACAAGACCATCTGACCGCAGAATTTCCCGGCATCAATACTGGAGGAATCTAATGATCCGCTCTTTCCCTCTTTCTTCCTACTTGAAAATCTTCTTTTTTTTATTCCTCAGTTCTCAGGTCGATGTTGCCGCAGCCGCGCAGATAACTGTGAGTTGGACGGATAACTCCATTAATGAAGACGGCTTCAAAGTCGAAAGGAGGACGCTGCTCACTACGTACACGCAGATTGCGACAACACTAGCAAACGTCACTGCCTTTCTCGATACGAATGTCCTCATAGGGATAACGTATTGCTATCGCGTCCGCGCTTACAACACTGTAGGCAACTCCGCCTACAGTAACGAAGACTGCGGTGCCCCGGACGCCACTGCTCCAACGGTGTCCATCACGGCTCCCAGCGCCGGCGCTACTCTTTCAGGGATTGTGACAGTGACGGCTTCGGCCTCGGATAATACTGGAGTGGCGGGCGTACAATTTCTCCTTGATGGCGTGAACTTTTGCGGTGAAGTTACCACAGCGCCTTATGCGATCTCTTGGGATACCACCGCAACTGCCAATGGGTCTCATACGCTTTCCGCTATGGCGCGAGACACTACGGGAAACCAAGCTTTATCTACCGGAGTTACAATTACAGTCAATAACCAGCCTGGGGTAGTGCCGACGGGAGGACTCGCGTTGGCGTATAGTTTTTCCGAAGGATCGGGAACGACGGTCACTGACGCATCAGGCAACAATCGCAACGGCGCGATAGTAGGGGCGACTTGGACAACGGCCGGAAAGTACACGAATGGCTTGTCCTTCGATGGAGGAGCCGCCAGAGTAACGAGTGGTTTGAACACGCATGCAACGGTGCGCAGTTATCTGTTGTGGACCAAACGTACGGGGCCTGGGGGAGGAGGTCTGGGGCGCGTCTTTGACAAGCGGACCAATGGCGGCGAAGTAGAAGTGCTCTACAATGATGATGCGCTTGGGGTGTATCGTTACATTCGCGTATGGTCTGGAGGAGAAGGGCATTGGACGATTCCACAGCCGAGTCTCAATGTGTGGCATTATATTGCGATAGTGTATGATGCTTCATTACCGACCAACTCACCGCAGATGTATGTAGATGGAATAGCACAGCCTGTGCTTCAAGAGAGCGCTCCGAGCGGGACGCCGCTTACAAACACTGACCCCTATGTCATAGGGAACCGAGGGAATGGAGACCGGGGCTGGAGTGGAACCCTGGATGATCTGCGGATTTATGACGTTGCCCTGACGACAATGCAAATTCAGGCGGCTATGGCGACCGGAGTAGCGACGCCAGCTCCAGCGCTGCCGCCAAGCGCGGTCCCGGGTGGGACGAGTGTGGCGTACAATTTTGATGAAGGCGCTGGAGTTACCGTAACGGACTTATCAGGCAATAATCGCAACGGCGCAGTTGCTGGGGCAACGTGGTCAGCGTCAGGCAAATACGGCAAAGCCTTATCGTTCAATGGGGGTACGGCCAAAGTGACAAGCGGGTTAAGCACGCATGCGACGGTGCGCAGTTATCTGTTGTGGACCTATCGCACAGGGCCTGGCGGAGGGAACCTTGGTCGCATCTTCGATAAACGGACCAGCGGGAGCGAAGTAGAAGTTTTATACAATGACGACATCGCCGGAGTGTATCGCTTCGTGCGGGTGTGGTCTGGTGGGGTCGGCAACTGGACGATTCCGCAACCGAGCGCCAATGTATGGCATCATATCGCCGTGGTGTACGATGCCTCTTTAGCCACGAACGATCCGAAGATCTATGTGGATGGAGTAGTTCAAATCGTGAGCGAAGCGGGCGCGCCCAGTGGAGCGCCGTTAACCAACACCGATCCTTATGTGTTAGGGAACCGCGGGGCGGGGGACCGAGGGTGGAGCGGGATGCTGGATGATCTGCGGGTTTATGACGTCGCGTCGACAGTGACCCAGATTCAGGCGGCGATGGCTACTCCGGTCTCCCTCTCAGCAACTGTCGCCTACAATTTCGATGAAGGGACTGGGACTACGGTCACAGATGTGTCGGGGAACAGCCGCAATGGCGCGGTGACGGGGGCCGCTTGGACGACGGCGGGCAAGTTTGGCAATGCCTTATCGTTCAATGGGGGTACGGCCAAAGTGACAAGCGGGTTAAGCACGCATGCGACGGTGCGCAGTTATCTGTTGTGGACCTATCGCACAGGGCCTGGCGGAGGGAACCTTGGTCGCATCTTCGATAAACGGACCAGCGGGAGCGAAGTAGAAGTTTTATACAATGACGACATCGCCGGAGTGTATCGCTTCGTGCGGGTGTGGTCTGGTGGGGTCGGCAACTGGACGATTCCGCAACCGAGCGCCAATGTATGGCATCATATCGCCGTGGTGTACGATGCCTCTTTAGCCACGAACGATCCGAAGATCTATGTGGATGGAGTAGTTCAAATCGTGAGCGAAGCGGGCGCGCCCAGTGGAGCGCCGTTAACCAACACCGATCCTTATGTGTTAGGGAACCGCGGGGCGGGGGACCGAGGGTGGAGCGGGATGCTGGATGATCTGCGCATCTATGACACGGGAGTTACCACCGCGCAGATTCAGGCGGCTATAACAACTCCGGTGTCTTCCATAACCGCTTTACTTGGTGCGCTAACCGGGACGTTGTCGTCAATATTGTCTACCCCTGCCACGCCTACTCCAAGCCCAACCCCGCCCTCGACCTCAGCCAGCATGTTGTACACGTTCGATGAAGGGGTCGGAACGACAGTGGCGGATACGTCAGGCAATAATCGGGATGGTGCAGTGGTGGGCGCTATTTGGACGACAGCGAGCAAGTACGGCAATGCGCTGTTCTTCGATGGAGGCGTCGACAAAGTGACAAGCGAGTTAACTCTCCATGCAACCGCGCGGAGTTACCTCTTGTGGACGAATCGCGCTGGCGCTGGAGGAGGAAACTTCGGCCGCATCTTTGATAAGCGCAACGGCGGCAGTGAAGTGGAGCTGTTCTTCAACGATGAGACAGCAGGAAAGTATCGTTACGTTCGCGTATGGTCAGGGGGAGTTGGGAATTGGTCGATTCCGCAACCGAGCGCAAACGAATGGCATCATATCGCCGTGGTCTATGACGCCTCGTCGGCGGCAAACGATCCGCAAATATATGTAGATGGAGTGGCTCAGGTGGTAACTCAAGAAACAGCGCCGATTGGCGTGCCGCTTACGAATGCCGATCCCTACGTATGGGGGAATCGCGGCGGCGGGGATCGAGGATGGAATGGAACGCTGGATGAGCTGCAAATCTATGACGCCATCTTAACACTAGAGCAAATTCAGGCAGCCATGACGGGAGCAGTGGTCGCGTCAGTGTCTCCACTTTCTGCGGCGAGAGAGTTGTTGACGACCGCCACTTATTGCTTCGATGGCGGGGGGAGGAAAGGATAGTACAGACGTTTTTTGCGCGCTAGCGTGCAGATACGCCAACGCTATTGCTCTAAGAGTCAATTAAAGTTTCACGGTACTCCCCCCGAATGAAGAGTAGACAATATATCATAAGGACAGGAGGTTTACCGTGTTCGTTTGAAGTACAGAGAGGATAAATCGAATCATCACAAAGGAACTGTTTTCCATCAATAAAGTCTGACAAGGGCAAACCATTCTAAAGGATGGGACGCAAAGCTACTGGCCTACGTTCTGAGCGAGTTGCTCGGAATACGGTCGCAGAGCCGCCAGGCGAAACACCGTGCCTTCCTTGGCCTGTGTATCGCACATGGCTACGGAGGTAACACGATGTTTTTTTCTCGGGGCCATTTTTCTCGGCCATCTTTTGTCTTTTTCTCTTTTTTCATAGCTCTGTGGGCAGGACAGGCGCATGCCGCACAGATGACAGTAAGCTGGACAGATAACTCGAATAACGAAAGTGACTTCAGACTCGAACGGAAGACTGGCGCAACCGGTACGTACGTGGAAATTGCGACACTAGACGCCAACGTGATTTCTTCTATCGATACGGCCGTGGTCGGGGGTACTACGTATTGCTATCGTGTCCGAGCCCATAATAATCTAGGTTTTTCTTCCTACAGTAACGAGGCCTGCAGCGCGGCGGATACTCGAGCTCCTGTGGTGTCCATTACTGCTCCTGCTGCTGGCGCGACTGTGGCAGGGACTGTGACGGTAACGGCCTCGGCCTCGGACAATATCGGCGTGGCGGGTGTACAGTTCCGTCTTGACGGTGTGGACCTTGCCAGTGAAGATACTACCTCTCCCTATTCGATTTCTTGGGACACGACTGCAATCCCTAATGGGTCCCATACCCTTACGGCTTCAGCCAATGAC
>CAZUFQ010000212.1:0-1246 GCA_964618735.1 uncultured Enterobacteriaceae bacterium | reverse complement strand
CACGCCTGTGGGTGGCGGGCGAGATCATCGGTCCAACCGGCGGTCATTCAGACCGAGCCAACGGCGTAGCCCAGGGCATATCCAGCGCCGAGTGGGGGGTCTCCATTGTTGATAGCCCCGACGACGTGCGCAAAGTCATCCGGCAGCACCATCGCCTGGGAACCGATCTCATCAAGATCGTGCCCAGTGGAGGAGGCGGTTCAGTCGGCGACGACCCGAAGCCGCAATTGATGACCAAGCAGGGAATCAAACCTTATCTGCTGGGGTTGCGGTTACGGTGAATAATCCATCAGCACCTTTGCCAACCGCTGGGTTGGCGGTGGCGTACAATTTTAACGAAGGAGCTGGCACGACGGTAACAGACGCCTCGGGCAACAACCGAAATGGTACGGTGGCGGGCGCCACCTGGGCGACAACGGGCAAATACAGTAAAGCGCTGTCCTTCGACGGGGGCGCGGCCAAAGTAACCAGCGGGTTGAATACCCATGCGACGACGCGCAGTTATATGTTGTGGACCAATCGGGCAGGAGCGGGCGGAGGAAACTTCGGCCGGATCTTCGATAAACGAGTTGGTGGCGCTGAGGTAGAGCTCCTCTATAACGATGAAGGGGCCGGAGTGTATCGCTATATACGGGCATGGTCAGGAGGCATAGGGAATTGGACGATTCCGCAGCCGAGTCTCAATGCCTGGCACCATATTGCCGTGGTGTACGATGCTTCCTCGTCGACAAATGCGCCTCAAATCTATGTAGATGGAGTGGCGCAGGCAGTGGCCCAAGTGAGTGCGCCGAGCGGGACGCCGCTGACAAATGCTGATCCCTATATGCTAGGGAACCGTGGGGCGGGAGACCGAGGTTGGAGCGGCATGCTGGATGATCTGCGCATTTATGATGGGGCGTTGACGGCCGCACAGATTAAAACAGCTATGATAACCGCAGTGACGCCCTCGACGACGAATGCTTCTCCCCTAGCGGCCAGTGTGGCGTATAATTTCGACGAGGGAACCGGCGTGACGGTGACAGACGCTTCTGGCAACAACCGGAACGGTACAGTGGCAGGCGCTACCTGGACGGCAACGGGCAAATACGGCAAAGCCCTTTCCTTCAGTGGTAGTACCGCCAAAGTGACTAGTGGGTTAAACGCACATGCTCCGGTGCGTAGTTATCTGTTGTGGACCAATCGGACGGGAGCAGGAGGAGGGAGGCTCGTCCGCATCTTCGACAAGCGGACCAGCGGCGGTGAAGTA
>CAZUFQ010000211.1:0-9367 GCA_964618735.1 uncultured Enterobacteriaceae bacterium | reverse complement strand
GGTGCGTTTCCGACCGGGGGGTCTTTGATCTCTTGTAGACGTTACTTTTGGTGTTGAATAATCTGTTTCGCTCGATAGCGGTGGTCTTTAAACACGGCGCCGTGCGCAGGCAGCACCAGCTCAACATCGAATTGTTGGACTTTTTCCTGAGACTGCAAAAAGTCGAGCAACGGATTATCGGGACCACTGTAATAGACGCCAACGTGGGGGGTAATCTTTGGCAGCAGATGGTCGCCTACGATCATGACTTTATCTTGCGGGAAATACAAACAGCAGTGCCCAGCCGTATGACCGGGCGTCCACACAATTTGAATCTCCCTCTCTCCGACATAGAGCACGTCGCCGTCGTTTATGTGATGATCGGGCGTAGCTGGTGCGTATAACGTACCGAAGTAACGCCCGGGAGCGGGCAGACCATCCCCCGACTCCGGCAAAGGAATTCCATGAGAGCGGAAAAACGCAATTGCTTCAGGCGAGGGCGAGGAAGATTGCATCCGTTCCATGCGCTGAATTTCGATGGGATTCAGGTAGACTTCCGCGCCCGTCCATTCTTTATGCGCGCGAGAAGCGCCAAAGTGGTCAGCATGATGGTGCGTAGAGATAAGCTTACACACGGAAGAGGGGGGACATCCTACTTCTTCGAGACACGCTTTCAGCGTGGCAATGCTATCCTCGCTATGCATGCCGGTGTCGATCAGCGCCCACTCATCTCGACTATGCACGAGGTAGATATTCACAATGCTGGGACGCATCGGCAAGGGTAAATAGAGCTGATAGATCCCCGGGGAGACTTCGCGTATTTTGCTCTCCATATTCATCACTCGTGTACGCGATCTTTGACTGGGAAGGTCGCTCTGATTTTCACTTTCCACCGAGCTACCATACCGTCCTCCACCACGGCAGAAATATCGTCGATGTGCACGTGATAGATGCCATTGATGGTAACCGCTGCTCGCGCAACGGCCAGCGAAACTGCATCTTCGATGCTGGTCGCCGAAGAACCGGTTAATTCTATGATTTTCTCGACCATAGCTTCTCCTTTGTAGATAACTTCAAGTATCTAAAAACGACGCCTCATCTCTTGAGAACACTAGCTTCCGGTCTGTAAGAGAGCGGCTTGGGTTCCGGACGAATTCGCCATTCCCTCCTCTGTCGTCGGCTCCAAGGGCGTTCTCTGACAACCCAATTGTACATGCATCGCGAGCTTCCAGTGAGCCAACAATTCGCGAGCTTTTTCTGCGGTCATGTTTTCCACGAGCTGTTGTAAAAGTAAACCATTCAGGGTCGCCATGATCAACGCGGCGTCCTCAGCCGGGCGCACGCCGGAAGAAAAGATTCCTTTTTCTTGCCCTCGTTCGAGAATGGTCGTGAGCAGTCCTCGATAAATGATATGGAGTTCGCGCGCGCGGACGACGAGCTCTTGAGAATTCTCGTCTCCTCCGACAATCTGTCCGATCACGAACCGCACGGAGTAAAGGTGTTCGGCAATAAAATCGTAGTAATCGTCAATCAGTTTTTCGACTTGGCGCCGTTCATCTAATCCATCAAGCGTATGGGCGTCAATCTCATAAGGAGTCAGGAAGTGTTGGAGTGCAGCGCGAAAAAGTTGGTCTTTACTTTCAAAGTACCACAGGATCAGCGCCTTACTGACACGCGCCGCACGGGCCACTTGAGCGAGAGATGTGTCGGCGTATCCATGGGAAGAGAACAGCTTCACCGCGGTCTCAAGAATCTTTTCACGAGTATCCACTTCTGCACGGTAAGAAAAAAACGTGAGAGTGTCAACGCATAGATTTCTGTCGCTTCATCTGCGTCGGTCGTTTATTCGTGCTATGGTCATCGCCTCGCATACAGATTCACACGTACGGGAGCATCTCGATGGGTATTCGCACCAATAATCATCCTTACTTTGCCAAAACCTTCCTTGCGCTTATCTCCGGCTGTTTCCTTTTGCGAGTGTTTGGCGCGGAGGCAGCTGGCCCAACCACACCTGAGCAGTGGTATGCTGCCGGGCAACAAGCCGTCCAAGAGGCGCGCGCGCTCAAAAGCAACCCGAATCACGCTCGGAATGTCATCTTGTTTGTGGGTGACGGCATGGGCATCGTCACAGTCACAGCCTCGCGCATCTTTGAAGGACAACTTCGAGGGGAGAGCGGAGAAGAAAATGTGTTGAGCTTTGAACGCTTTCCCTATGTGGCGCTGTCGAAAACCTACACCGTAAATGAACAGACATCGGAGTCGGCGCCAACGATGACTGCAATAGTCACCGGCGTAAAGACGAAAGCAGGCTTTCTCTCCGTGAACCAATATGGACAACGAGAGGATCACACTACGGTCGCGGGGAATGAATTACCAACCATTCTAGAACTAGCCGAAGATCGCGGCCTGTCTACTGGTGTGGTGACGACGACCCGCGTCACACACGCAACACCAGCAGCCTGTTATGCTCACACTGTGCAACGGGATTGGGAGTCTGATGCCGATCTTACCTCGGCTGCTCGAGAGGCTGGATTCCCTGATATTGCTCGTCAGCTCCTTGAGTTCAAGCATGGCGACGGGCTGGAGGTCATTTTGGGCGGCGGACGCAGAGAATTTTTACCGAATACAATGGATGATCCCGAAGACGCTGGAAAAAAAGGGAGTCGCCTCGATGGGCGGGACCTCACGAAAGAATGGACACAAAAACCGCATTCCGCCTTTGTCTGGAATAAAGCGCAGTTCGAGGCCATCGATCCAGCGAAGATCAAGCATCTCCTGGGACTCTTCGAGCGCGACCATCTCAAATTTGAAACCGACCGAGCCACGGATACCGGCGGGGAGCCTTCGCTCTCAGATATGACCAGTAAAGCGATTTCTCTTTTGTCAAAAAACAAAAACGGCTTTTTTCTCATGGTCGAAGGCGGACGGATCGACCATGGGCATCATGCTGGGAATGCCTACCGTGCCCTCACAGAAACAATTGAATTTTCGCATGCGGTAAAAACCGCTGTGGAACTCACCGATCCGCACAATACCCTGATCATTGTCACCGCCGATCATAGTCACACGCTGACCATTTCGGGCTATCCAAAGCGCGGCAATCCTATCCTGGGAAAAGTCATCGAGCCGGACCACACCGAATTTGCTAAAGATCAGTTTGGCCTCCCCTATACGACCTTGAATTACGCTAACGGGCCTGGACACAGCGGCGCTTCAGATAAACAACCACAAGGCTCCAAACATTTTCCGCACGAACCAAAGTCTTACAACAAAGAACCTTATTCACGGCCAGACCTGACTGCAGTAGACACCACGAATCCACTCTACATGCAGGAAGCTGCTGTTCCCTTTCCCGCCGAGACTCATGGCGGCGAAGACGTGGGGATTTACGCCACCGGACCAGGCGCGTTTCTCATTCATGGCGTCCAGGAACAGAATGTTATTTTCCATGTGATCAAAGCCGCATTATTTCCGGAAAAACATTAAGCTGACCGTCCGAAAGAATCCGCGTCTTTCAGCTCTGGTTCTAGCGCAACGGAACAGGTATGGTCGTGCCAGCGAGAAGTAAGGAGGAACGCGGGACGTTATGGCTGACAATATTGACCTTTTTCACATCATGTCTACCTGTCGAAGCATGCGCCGCCTCAAACCCGATCCGGTGCCCGAGGAACTTATTTATAAGGTGCTCGAAGCTGGCATCCAGGCCCCGAGCGGCGGCGGAGTCCAAGCCTGGCGCTTTGTGGTGGTGACAGACCCTGAAATCAAAAAAAAGATCGCTGCAATTTACCTACGTGGCTGGCGGATAGCAGAAAAGCAGTATGTCGAGGCTGGCGCGGCGCTCGATAAAAATATGCAAGCTGCTTCCTATTTGGCGGAACATCTCGCTGAGGCCCCGATCCTCTTGTTTGCCTGTTTGCGCGCGCGCAAAATTCATCTTAAACGGCTGGCTGGTCCGAATGCGATCAACTTTGCCCGCATTATGGGCGGCAGTATCTACCCCGCCGTACAAAATATCTTGTTGGCGTGCCGTGCTCTTGGTCTCGGCGCAACACTCACGAGCGTAACCTGCCAATATGATGAAGAGGTGCGGCCGATCTTAGGCTTACCGGATTTTCTTTCTACCTACGCCGTGATTCCTATCGGTTATCCTATGGGGAAATTTGGCCCGCTCACGCGCGTCCCCGTAGAGCAAGTGACCTGGCATAATCAGTATGGGACGCCATTGCAAAAACCCGCGAAGGGAGAGTAACGCTTTGTTACAAACGTTCGGGCGCTTCTCGATCTTCTCGTGGAAGAAATCGGGACACTCACTCGAACGCTTTTCTCTTCGGTTGTAGAATATGAGCATGCTACCGCGCGTGTTAATCATCGACGACGAGAAAAATATCCGTACGACGCTCTCCGTATGTTTGGAAGGGATGGGATGTGAAGTCCTTGCAGTCTCCTCCGCGCAAACAGCATTAACAGCGTTAAGTCGGCAATCTTTCGATTTGGCTTTTCTCGACTTGCGTTTGGAAGCGACGAGCGGTCTTGACGTCTTGCCGCAGCTCTTGGCCGAAAGCGCCAATCTGGCGGTCGTGGTGATTACTGCCTATGCGACTTTTGATACGGCCGTTGAAGCGATCAAACGTGGGGCGACAGACTATCTCCCTAAACCATTCACCCCGGCGCAGATCCGCCATCTTGTCGAACGGCTCATGGAGCGACGCGCACTTACCCACCGCCTTCATGACCTAGAAGGACGGCTGCAAGAAGCGGTTCCAGAGATTGATCTGGAGACGCATTCGGGGACTATGCGCACCGTGCTTGAGACAGCATTACGTGCTGCGAAGTCAGAAGTGACATTGTTACTCTGTGGCGAAAGCGGAACGGGCAAAGGAGTGCTGGCTCGTATGATCCACGCATCGAGTCCACGAGCTGCTGATCCATTTGTCGTTGTCAATTGTCCGACTCTTTCTGAAGAGTTGCTCGCGAGCGAACTGTTTGGTCACGCGAAAGGAGCCTTTACTGGCGCCGTGCGTGATCAGGCCGGACGTGTAGAAGCAGCTCAGGGCGGGACGCTCTTTCTGGACGAGATCGGAGAAATTGCTCCTAGTCTACAAGCGAAACTCTTGCGCTTCCTCCAGGACAAAGAATTTGAGCGTATTGGTGAGAACAAGACCCGCCGAGCAGACGTCCGAGTCCTCGCTGCAACGAACCGAGACCTCGATGCCGATGTAAAAGCGGGTCGCTTCCGTGAAGACCTGTGGTATCGACTCAATGTGATCACGATTCGGATGCCTTCTTTGCGCGAACGCCCCGAAGATATTGTGAGGTTGGCGCGCGGCTTTCTCGCTTTTTTTTCCCGCGCCAGCGTTCGCCCCTTATTAGAATTTTCGCCAGCAGCGGAAGCCGTGCTGCAAGCGTATCCCTGGCCCGGCAATATACGGGAACTACGGAATGTGATCGAACGGGTAGTGATTCTTTGGCCCGCGCAAATCGTAGAACCACAGGCGTTTTCCGACAGTATTGCCTCGCACGCTCCGGCAGGGCCTCAACTTGGCGGCGATTACTCTCTGGAAATGATTGAGCGAGAACATATTCTCCAGGTGCTCGCGCGCGTCGCAACGCTCGAAGAAGCGGCCCACATTCTCAACATCGATCCTTCTACACTGTGGCGCAAACGTCAAAAGTACGAAGCCTAGCCTCACATCCGAGTCGGAGTACGTCGCCCTAATCGCACAAGGCTATCAAGGGCGAGTTGAAACGAATGGTCGACCTCGACGGCCAAGTAGTAATAGTGGACAGCCTGGCGCATGTCTCCCTCAATCTCGCAAAGGTAACCCAGCCAATAGAAGGGCTCCGGTCGGGCGGCGTCGCGCAGCATCGCTGATTTGAGGTACATGCGCGCTTCAATATGCGCATGACGTTCGCGGGCAAGGGTTGCTAAATGGAGCAGTTCCTCTACTGATCCTCCGGACCCCAGCCGCCGACGGAGGAGTATCTCTTCGACCAGAAGCCGAATGTTCTTAGGGTCAAAAGGTTTCTCCAGAAAATCTACCGCCCCAAGCTTCATGGCCGCGACCGCGTGAGACACGGAGCCATACGCAGTCAGGATGACGATGGCGGTTGCTTCGCTAAAGGCGCGGAGCGAGCGGGTGAGGTCGAGCCCCCCCATCAGAGGCATATGGAGATCGACGAACGCGATATCGTAGTGTCGCTCTCGGGCTTTAGCGAGCGCACTTTCTCCGTCGCTCGCCACCTCGACCTCATACCCTTCAGCTTCTAACACCAGGCTGAGATTTTTGCGGATGTTGCGTTCATCGTCGACGACCAGCATGCGGGCGGGCGGCTGTTTCATAACTGTACGGCCTCCTCTGTGCTATTGGTTGTTGTACACGGTAAAGTGAACCAGAAGGTGCTGCCTTCTCCTTCCTCACTGTCGAGGCCGATCTCTCCATCGTGTTCTTCTACGATCTCTTTGACAATGGAGAGCCCCAATCCTGCCGCGCCGCCGGAAGCTCCCGGAACGCGAAAAAATTTATCAAACACTCGCGCCTGATAGGCAGGCGGAATCCCTGTTCCGGTATCGGTCACTTCGAACCGTACGCGGTGATGTATCGGTCGTGCGGCAATAGTAATCTGGCCGCCGGCTGAGGTGTGGCGCAACGCGTTCGTGACCAGATTCGCGAGAACGATTGCAATACGTTCAGGATCAGCGAAGACTTCAATATCGTTTGTCGGCAGCACCGTGCGGAGCTGTATGCCGTGTTCTTCAGCTAACACACGGTGTGTTTCTGTCGCGCCCTTGATGAGAGCAATGGGAGACACGGCCCGCAGATTCAGCTCAATGCGGCCTGCTTCCATGCGCGAGAGGTCAAGCAGATCATCGACCATTGCTTGCAAACGTTCACAGTCTTCTCGCGCGGCGTGAAGCAAGTCGGCTTGTTTCTCGGTGACAGGACCAACGGCTTGTTCAAGGCAAAGGTGGATGGCCATGCGCAACGACGTGAGCGGGGTACGAAACTCATGAGCCACGGTCGCCACCAGATTATTCTTGAGTTCATCAAATCTTCGCAGTCGGGTGATCTCTTGGAGGATGACAGTGGCGCCGATAAGGGTCCCTCCCATCTCATACACTGGCGTCGCACGCGGGAGGAGATAGGTGTCCCCCTCCCGAGCAGAGACTCGGATGGCATCTTCAAATCCTTTGGGGAGGACCGGCCCATTTCCACTCAAGACATGAGTTCTCAGCTTCTCCAATACCGCTCGGACCGAGGGGTCTGCGTCTTGAAGGGGATCTTGCGCGGCATTTTCTATGTGAAGACCCAGGATTGTTTCAGCAGCACGGTTAACATTGTGAATATCTCCAGTGACGCCGAACACGACGACAGGATCAGGAAGACTATCGATAGCAGCTTGCAAAGATTCCTGAGCCTGGAGCAGTTCGCCTAGAGAACTATTACGGTACTCGGCGAGATGACTCGCCATAGCATTGAACTCGCCAGCAAGTTGCGCAATTTCATCTTTGCCCGGAATGCTGACGCGCGCCTGAAAATCTCCTGCGCCCAGCCGACGGGTGACTTGGCTGAGGCTCGACAGCGGGCGCAACAGTCGGTTTGTCAACATGGTAGAAAGAAAGAGCCCAAGCAGCAACGCACTGAGCGCCGCCGTGATGGTGATAGTATCCAGGCGGGTAGCCGTGCGGCGCACCTCGTCGCTTTTCCGCACCATCGAGTCTTGGTTAATGGCGAGAATATTCTCCAAGGCGGTGCGGAGCGAATGGAACGTCGCTGCGAGTTCGGTGAAATAAAACTGTTTGGCGGCTTCAGGCTCTTTTATCTCCCGGAATCGGATCATCTTCTGCTGATAGTCGTTCCAAAAGGTGCGGAGTCGTTGGGTGGCGTCTTGTTCCCCGGGTTCGGTAATATTGCCTTCTTGCACCTGGAGTTCCTGTTCGAATTGCTGGCGATAAGTCGCAGCTTGTTTTGCACTATCCGGTTGTTGCTCTTTTAAAAGCGACAATGCGAGGTTGTCATCGAGCCGCTCAGCCGCTTCCTTCATGCGCTGAGCGGCCAGTACGCTGCGGTAGTTATCTTTTAAAATGATTTGTGCGTGAGAACCCAAAGTAGAAATCATCACCACGGAGAGAACACAGACCAGCGCCAGAACGATGGCCAAAGGGGCCTGAGCGAGTAATAATTTAGCGCGGAAGGTCATGACTAGTCCTCCTCTTTTTCTAAGGAGACGATGAGCACGTCAAAATCGACTGCTTCCGCCACCAGTCGGTGCATCACCGAGAGACCGAACAATTGACGCCACCACGGTTCTTGTGATCGTCCAATGACAATACGACCAACGCCGTGAGCACGAGCAAACTCGACGAGCGCTGATACGGGATCGGCGGCTTGCAGTCGCTCGACTTGGGCTCCGAGCTCTCGAGCTTTCTCGAAATTATCGAGCAAGTGCCGTTGTGCTTCCGCATCGATCAGATGAGGGGCCTCGTGCGGCGTTTCGACATACACCACGAACCAGTCGGTGTTGAGGCGTCCCGCCATACGCGCCCCGCGCCGCAAAAGCGTAGCGCCATGGGGAGCTGAGGAGGACAAACACACCATGACCCGTTCGCTCGCGGCAACTTTGCGGGGGGTGTCGTTCCTCGGCGTTTGAGACACCACCGCTCGATCGACGCTTTCTGCTACCTCACGAAGGGAGATCTCTCGCAAAATGGAGAGATTTTCCGGCTTAAAGAAATGTTCTAAGGCCCAGGGAATTTTCTCCGTGTGATAAATTTTCCCGGCGCGTAAGCGGTCGAGCAAATCCTCGACCGTCAGATCGAGATTCACCACCTGATCTGCTTGCTTGAGGAAGGAGTCTGGCACGGTTTCCCGCACCACCACCTCGGTGGCTTGTTTGACAAGATCGTTCAGACTTTCCAGATGTTGAACATTCATGGCGCAGATGACATTGGTGCCAGCATCGAGCAATTCCACTACATCCTGATAGCGCTTCTTATGGCGGCTTCCTGGAGTGTTGGTGTGCGGGAGCTCGTCGACAATGGCGACTTGTGGTCGCCGTGCTAAGACGGCGTCCAGATCCATTTCTTCTACGACTACCCCTCGATACTCAAATCGGCGGCGCGGTACACACTCCAATCCTTCGACGAGCGCTTCGGTCTCCGGTCGTCCGTGTGTTTCAATAAAAGCAAGAACAACATCCACCCCGCGTTTTCTCAGCACGTGGGCTTCCTCTAACATTTGATAGGTTTTCCCCACTCCCGCCGCTGGACCTATGTAGACCTTCAAGCGCCCGCGTTTCGCACGCTCAACCAGCTCCAGAAAGTCCTCGGCGCGCGGGCGACCCTCACTCATTCCGTTTTACCTCGCTGTGCCGCCTCGTACCCAGCAAG
>CAZUFQ010000210.1:5730-9392 GCA_964618735.1 uncultured Enterobacteriaceae bacterium | reverse complement strand
CTTCACGAGTTGTGATAAATGTGAGGAGCGCCACAAAGACGACCAAACTCGTCCGCTGGCTCTCCTCCGTCTACCGCCTCCAAACGAAGCCCTCGATACGAAAAAACAGATATGGCTGTGCCCATGGTCTTCAATGAGGAGCATGGACGCGTCACCAACCTCCTTGCATGCTCGGGCGTTGAGCTGCCTCAGTTTGATGCGTGGTCGCGAAGAGAGAAACATGTTCAGCCCATCCCCTGTTCTCGTTCTTGGCTCCGCTGCTGGCGCGAATACCACGTGTCTTCCGGTGAGCGTGATTGACTCTCGTCGTAGGCAGTCCATCTAGCGCTGTCGCAAATTGTCTAGCGCATCCTATCCAAGGAATTATGTAGGAGACAAAGCCGCAGTGTCTTATAGCTAACAATATGTTTCTAAGCCCTTTGCGACAAGCCCTTTTTCGGGACAACGAAAGAGCGAAGCGGTGGGGGCATGGTCATTGAAACAGCAGAGAGAAGAGGTAGCCTAGCGTGAGCGGAGAATCCCGGAGAGGTTGCTGTCGGGAGCTGAGCGAGTCATTCAACGCGGCGGTGGCAGAGGAGCGGCACTGTTGTGGGCAATCATTGCCGCAATTTTGTTCCAACAAGAGGAGGCGGGGTGCTATGAATGACAAGACAACACACTATACTTTAGCCTCTCTGCAAAGGCTCAGAGAGGATACCGAAGAGATCCTGCAGGATCTCGTGCACAACGCTGGAGACGATGGGTACGGCGCGGTCAACTGGGCCGACCTGCATTGCATCCAAGCGCGGTATTTTTACACTAGCGACGCCATGGATGGATTGAGTGTGCATATTGAAGAAGCCTCGCCTGAGGCGTGGAAGCTCCGCGAAGACGTGGCCGAAGCATTAATCAATAAGGGATGGAAAAATGTTCGCGTGATTACGGAATGGTAATCCTCCCACCTGTCACGAGGTGTTTTCCTCGCTTCATTTGCCACGGGGTTGCCGCTCGCTTCCCCTTCAGGCGACCCCCAGTGGCCGCTGAGTGAGACGGCTGATGAATGACGGTATTGTCAAGTTGAGCGTAACTAGATGTGATGATACCCTATGCAGGGTATTCCGTAAGAGTTATGACTACAACATATTGTAGCGCTATCGGCTTGTGATCTCTCAAATTGACAATACCCTTCTTTCGTGCCGACGAGCACGTGCGATGATGTTCCCATCGAGCTGCTGACCAGCGACCAGCTGGCCGGCGGCGCGAAAGCCCTTAGGAATTGCTGCGTGGGACTCCGGAAATGTCGGCTGTTACCAGCGCACTACCTCTACGCCTTGTATTCCTCCCACGATCATGCCGCTAGTTTCCTTCGCCGTCGTCTTGCTCCTCGCCGTCCTTTTCCTCATTGCTGTCGCCGGGCTCGAAAGCAATGGGTCGATCAAGACGCAGTTCGATGAACTCAGTATTGTCCGAATTCAGATCGCGCCCACCGGTGCCCGGGTAATTGTTATCGTTGATCACCAACAAGGTCGAGGGATCGAGAATCAGCACGCTTTCGATAGTGACAAACGGAAAGGTGAAGGTGGTGCTGCCATCGCCGTTCAGGTCGTGCGGATCGCGGATGTTCATCAGATCGACCAGTTCCGTTTTGTGGACGAATCCGCCGTTGGCCACGCCGCGACTATCCGCGAGGAAGATTTTCTTGAACGGCGTTCCGCCGCCAGTCGCGGTGGCCCCGTTGCGTTCGATCACCAGAAATTGGTGCTCGTTGATCGCGGTCATGTCGCCGATGTTGGTGCCGTCCGCTTCCAGTTGATACAGCCAGTTGTTGCCGGTATAGGTTCTGGTTTTGAGGTCGAACTCGTCGATCCGGAGATTCTTGCCGACGGTGCCGTTGATATCATCGTCTCCCGTGACCGTGCCCTCCAGCAGCGTGTAGAGCTTGGTCCCCGCCGGGTTGATGGCCATGCCTTCGAAGCCGCGCGAGGAGCCGAGATTCGGCGTGTCCGTACTCAAGTAGGGATTCTGCGGGGATCTCACCTCGGGACCGGCGGCAGTCGACCCCGGCGGAGCGATATTGGGTGTCCTGATTTCTCGATGTACGACTCTTCCGCGCAAATCCGTTTCGACCAGGAACGGCCCGAATTCTTCACCGAACCAGAAATGTCCTCGGCGGTCCCTGCGCACCGATTCGATGTCGAAATCAGCACCGGTCAGGAGGCGGCCGACCTGGATCGTCGGATCGACCGGAATGTTGTTGCCGCCATTGGGATAGAAGTTCATACCCGCAATGATTTCAAACCCGAGCTTGTCGTGGGGATCGCGCAGGTTGATGAAGCTGCGCTTGTCGAATGTCGAAAGGATACGGCCCGAGCGAAAATCGGCCGGGCTCACCGTGCCGCTCCCGCTCACCGTGCTCCCGGTCCAGGTCTTGAAGTCGGGGCGCACCGCATAGATTCTTAGCAACGCATCGGCGGAATTGGTTTTCGCGCCAAACCCGTTATCGGGCATGACATAGAAGGAATTAGCAGTGGGCCCATGCAAAACAGCGGAGATACCTTGCACCGGCTGCTTGTCGATGAGCGGGAGCGCGTTGCCGCCGGCGCCGGGACCTGCAAACTGCCCGGAGGTGGGGCCTTCGGCAAACGTGTTGGCCGGCATTAAGGCGAAGCCGACGAGTTCAGTTGCCCCGGCGGTAGTTGCGAGCAACGCGGCGCCGATCATGGTCGTCAGCGCAAGGGCAGCCTTCAGGCCTCGGGAGGTAGGTTTCATGGCGTCCATGTCCTTTCGTTGGTTCATTTAGAGACACCCGGAAAGTTTTGAACGGCGCTGGGCTGCGATCAGCACCCTGCACGCCAGGCTGGATTCTAGGGATCGTTCGTTACCAGAAGGTGACGGTAACATTGCGCAAAAATGATTTCCTAGTGCACGGGTACGCGCTGGTCATTCTCTTGACATAGCTCCTCGGTAGTTTGGCCTCGCAGCCGAGCGCGGTCCCGCGGCGGCCGTCGGGCTGCCGGCGGTTTGGATCCCATGCCATGCTTGGACTTGCGCGCCCACCGCCGTGGAATCTTGCCACACAATCCTAGCCGCGCGCTTTCGCCGCTTGGCCGCACGCAAGGGGAAGAAACGCGCCATTGTGGCCGTGGGCCATACGATCTTGGTGATTGTCTACCATGTTCTCAAAACCAAGCAGCCCTATCGCGAACTTGGGGCCGACTACTGGGAGCGCACCAAGGCTGCTCAACTGAAACGGTACCTTGTGCAACGACTTGAGCGTCTCGGCTTACCGGTCCCAGTGCAAAGCAGAGAGGAGATCGCCACACTTCCGACTTGAGCTGTTATTTTCGAGGGCGAACCGAAAAATGCGGGTGCTCATACGCTTGCTCCTGAAGCCGCTGTTGCTGCGGAGGGGAACATCAAGGCGCGCGTATGACGGACGATCATGAGGTCCTCGTTCGTCGGGATCACCCGCACGGTACACGCACAGTGCGGAGGGTTAATCGGGTCCTTATGTGCCGCGTTCCGTTGTCGGTCGACGTAAACGCCAAGATACCCCAGGCCGCGACAGACCTCCCAACGCACTGGCGCAGCATGTTCCCCAATCCCCCCAGTAAACACGAGCGTATCGAGGCCGCCGAGCACGGCGGCGAGCGCACCAATGTGTTTGCGCAGCTGGTAACAGA
>CAZUFQ010000210.1:0-5720 GCA_964618735.1 uncultured Enterobacteriaceae bacterium | reverse complement strand
GAGCGGAAAGACGCCGGTTGTGCTCTTGGACCCAGCACGGCGGGGAGGGAACCGATGGGTTTGCGAAGTTGGTAACAGAAGAGCTCGACCGCCTGAGCGGCATGCGGGTTGGTCTCCCGCTTTTCCAACAAGGTCTCCATATCCGGGCTGAGGCCGGAGACGCCGAGCAATCCGGCTTTGTGGTTCACCAGCTCAGTGAGTTGCCGTGTATCATACTGCTGTTCAGTCAGGAGGTGGAGCAGGAGACCCGGATCCAGGTCGCCGCTCCGCGTGCCCATCATGCAACCACCCGCCGGGGTAAAACCCATGGTGGTATCAAGTGGCTGTCCGTCGCGGACCGCTGTCAGGCTCACCCCGTTTCCCAGATGAGCAATGATAACGCGGCCGGTGGTAGCCGTGCCCAACGCCCCGACAATGTACTCGTAGGAAAGACCATGAAAGCCGTAACGCCGCAGCCCTTCGTCCCACAGCGCGCGGGGCAGCGGGAACCGTTGTGCCAGCGCTGGCATCCGCCGATGGAAGGCCGTGTCAAAACAAGCGACCTGAGGTAAGTTAGGAAAGCGTGCCGAGACTGCCTCGATACCCTGGAGCTCACTGGGCAAGTGTAAAGGTGCAAAGGCAATGAGGCTGCGCAACGATGCTAGGAGTTGCGGGGTCACACGCTCTGGGATTGCGTGTTCGGTGCCCCCATGGACAAGGCGATGACCGACAGCGATGGGTTGCGGAAAGTGGAGCTGCGCCAGGGCGTTCAACGTAGCCTCCACCGCTATAGAGTGGTCAGAGAAATCCCTGTGCACCTCCATCACAACAGACTTGTCCGCGCTGCGGATCTGCAATCGTCCGTCTGGCAGGCCAATACGCTCGACCGTTCCTTCAACGAGCAGCGTCTCCTTCCTCTCCTCGAGTCGGTAGAGGGCCGACTTTACAGAAGACGATCCGCTGTTGAGGCTCAGAATAACGTGATCCACTACCATTCGACGTGACCTCCTCCCTAACGCTACGACTCCGCGCTCCGAAACGTGTGGGCAATGAGGGCTTGCGCCTCCTCCTGAATTTGTCGCAGATGGTCCGCGCCGCAGAAACTCTCTGCATAGATTTTGTAGACGTCTTCAGTGCCGGACGGGCGCGCGGCGAACCAGCCGCTCGCCGTCATTACCTTGAGCCCGCCGAGCACCTCGCCGTTCCCCGGCGCAGCCGTGAGTATGGACTGGATCGGCTCGCCCGCGAATGTCGTTGCTTGCACCTGCGCGGGCGACAGTCTCTCTAAGAGAGCCTTCTGCTCGCGTGTGGCTGGTGCGTCGGTCCGCTCGTACACTGGGTCACCGAACTCGCGTGTGAGCTCGCGATACATCTCGCCGGGATCTCGGCCTGTCCTCGCCATCATCTCGGCGGCGAGTAGCCCAAGAACCGGCCCGTCTTTGTCCGTCGTCCATGCTGTCCCGTCTTGTCGCAAGAACGAAGCGCCTGCCCTCTCTTCGCCACCGAAGCCGAGAGCACTGTCGCGCAATCCGTCCACGAACCACTTGAATCCTACCGGTACCTCGATCAGCTTGCGACCGAGTGTGGCCGTCACGCGGTCAATCATGCTGCTACTCACCAGCGTTTTGCCGACTGCGGCTTGGTCTGGCCAGTCCGGCCGATGACGAAAGAGATAGGAGATCGCCACAGTGAGGTACTGATTGGGGTTCAAGAGCCCAGCACTGCGAGTGACGATCCCGTGACGATCCACATCGGTGTCGTTGGCGAAGGCAATATCGAACCGGTCTTTCATCGCTACTAAGCTGGCCATGGCGTAGGGCGACGAGCAGTCCATGCGGATCTTGCCATCCCAGTCCGCGGTCATGAAGCGGAAGGTTGGATCGACTATTGTATTGAAGACCGTTATCTTTAAGCGATAGCGCTCGGCAATCGGCTCCCAGTAGGCGACCGAGGCGTTCCCCAGTGCATCGACACCAATGTTGAGCTGCGCGCTCCGAATAGCATCGAGGTCGAGCACTGCCTTGAGATCTGCGATATAGGCATCGCGATAGTCATGGTGGTGAATGGTGGATACCTGCCGAGCGCGTTCATATGGGGCTCGTATGACCTCACGCAGTCCGTTCGCGAGAAAGGCATTCGCTGTGTCTTCTATCCAGTGCGTGACGTGTGTATCTGCCGGGCCGCCGTGTGGGGGATTGTACTTGAAGCCGCCGTCTTCCGGCGGGTTATGCGAAGGCGTAATCACGATCCCGTCGGCCAGCCCGGTCTTGCGACCACGGTTGTACGTCAAGATAGCGTGCGAGATGACCGGGGTCGGCGTGTACCCGGCGTCGCGGTCCACCATCACGTCGACCCCGTTCGCCACGAACACTTCCAAGGCGCTGATAAAGGCGGGTTCGGATAGCGCGTGCGTGTCCATGCCCAGGAAGAGCGGGCCAGTAGTATTCTGCTGCTGACGGTAGTGGCAGATGGCTTGACTTATAGCGAGGATGTGGGCCTCATTGAAAGCTCGCTCAAAGGCAGAACCGCGGTGACCCGAGGTGCCGAAGGTCACGCGCTGCGTGGGCACGGCGGGGTCAGGCCACTCAGTGTAGTAGGCGCTCACGAGTCGAGGAATGTTCACGAACATTGAAGGTGAAGCAGGCTTTCCCGCCAGTGGGTTTACGTCCATGGGTTCTTCTCCTTACCCAGCCTAGGTGTCGGCTTAGTTCAGGTCGTGTCGGTGATCGCGAAAGAATCGGATGCTGGGTGCGAAACGCGACCAGACTGCGGTTGTGACTGTGATCGCTATCTCAGTCGCTCGCCCCAACTACCCCTGCGCTTATCCCTCTGTCCACTGCCAGTCACGGATCTCCGGCAGATCGTCTCCATGCACGCAAATATATTCCTTGTGCTCAATCAGTTTGTTACAGGTCTCCTGCTTGGCATACGCCGCAAGTGCACCCAGCTGTGGTACTCGGTCGATCACATCTGCCACCAGGTGGAAACGATCGAGATCGTTGCGCACTGTCATGTCAAATGGCGTCGTCGTTGTTCCTTCTTCCTTGTACCCGCGCACGTGGAG
The DNA here is from genome assembly GCA_964618735.1 of uncultured Enterobacteriaceae bacterium. Classification (GTDB taxonomy): domain Bacteria; phylum Desulfobacterota; class Binatia; order Bin18; family Bin18; genus SYOC01. Next base: position 2,677 of record CAZUFQ010000210.1, on the reverse strand, counting down.
ATTGGCGTGGTTGGTACGACGGTAGGTCAGGCGGTGAATCAGCCAGGGGTAGCCGTGGTAGGCGAAGATAATGGGTTTGTCGGTGGTGAAGAGGGTGTCAAAATCCTTGTCCGATAACCCGTGGGGGTGTTCTTCCTGCGGTTGCAGTGTCATGAGGTCTACTACATTGATAACCCGCACTTTGAGGTCGGGAACGTAGCGCCGCAGCAGGTGCACGGCTGCCAAGGCTTCCAACGTCGGGATGTCACCAGCAAAGGCCATCACCACATCCGGTTCAGCGCCGTTATCGTTGCTCGCCCACTCCCAGATGCCGATGCCGGCCGTGCAATGCTTAATCGCGGCATCCATGTCCAGATATTGCAGCGCCGGCTGCTTCCCTGCGACGATAACATTGATGTAGTTACAGCTGCGCAAGCAATGGTCGGTCACCGAGAGCAGCGTGTTGGTATCAGGTGGGAGATAGACGCGAATGATATCTGCCTTCTTATTGACGGCGTGGTCGATAAAGCCGGGATCCTGGTGCGAAAACCCATTGTGATCTTGCCGCCACACGTGAGAAGACAGCAGGTAGTTGAGGGAAGCAATCGGCGCCCGCCAAGAGATTTCTTTGCTGGTGGTTTTGAGCCACTTGGCATGTTGGTTAAACATCGAATCCACAACGTGGACGAACGCCTCATAGGTGGAGAAGAAGCCGTGGCGTCCGGTGAGCAGATAGCCTTCGAGCCAGCCCTGACATGTGTGTTCACTGAGCATCTCCATCACTCGCCCGTCGGGCGCCAGATGATCATCTTCTGGTAACGTCTCCCCCGTCCAGGTTCGATTGGTGACCTCGAAGAGAGCGCCCAGACGGTTTGAGTTGGTCTCGTCCGGCCCCATCACCCGGAAGTTCCTCGTATCCAAATTGAGCTTCATCACATCGCGCAAGAATCGCCCCATCACGCGTGTTGCCTCGGCGGTTACAGCGCCAGGTTTGGGGACATCTACGGCGTACTCACGAAAATCCGGCATCCGCAACGGCTTGAGCAACAGGCCACCATTAGTGTGAGGATTCGCACTCATACGGTGTGTACCTGTAGGCGCCAGTTCCGCGAGTTCCGAGTTGAGCTTCCCAGTGGCGTCGAAGAGCTCCTCGGGGTGGTAGCTCTTCATCCACTGTTCCAGGAGTTTGATATGTTCCGGCTTGCTGGCCATCTCGGCCATGGGCACTTGGTGCGACCGCCAATTGCCCTCCGTCTTCTCGCCATCGACTTCCTTTGGGCCAGTCCACCCCTTGGGAGTGCGCAGGATGATCATCGGCCAGCGCGGGCGCTTCGTATATCCTTGCGTGCGGGCTTCATGCTGAATGGTATGAATCTCGGCGACAATAGTATCAAGAGTGGCAGCCATGAGCTGATGCATCGCCTCAGGCTCAGCCCCTTCAACGAAATAGGGTTTGTAGCCATAACCAATGAATAAGCTTTCCAATTCTTCATGGCTAATGCGGGCCAGCACAGTCGGATTGGCAATCTTGTAGCCGTTGAGATGTAAGATAGGGAGCACGGCGCCGTCAACAACGGGGTTCAGGAATTTGTTGGAATGCCAAGCGGTTGCGAGCGGTCCGGTTTCCGCCTCGCCATCGCCGACTATGCACGCAACGATCAAGCCCGGGTTGTCGAAGGCCGCCCCAAAGGCGTGCGAGACGGCATAGCCGAGTTCCCCGCCTTCATGGATAGAGCCGGGGGTTTCAGGAGCAACGTGACTGGGAATACCACCGGGAAAGGAGAACTGTTTGAACAGTTTTTGCATCCCTTGTATATCCTGAGAGATATTGGGATATACCTCACTGTAGGTCCCCTCTAGGTAAGTATTGGCGACGATACCGGGGCCACCATGGCCGGGACCAGCGAGGTAAAGCATGTCCAGGTCGAATTTCTTGATCACGCGGTTGAGGTGGACATAGATGAAGTTCAATCCTGGCGTCGTCCCCCAGTGTCCCAGCAGCCGAGGCTTGATGTGATCTAATGTGAGAAGTTGCTTCAGCAGGGGATTATCAAGCAAATAGATCTGACCGACAGAGAGATAATTCGCCGCGCGCCAATAGGCGTCCATGGCTCGGCTCTCTTTTTTCGATAGGACATCTGGCATCGTGACCTCCGCTGCCCTTCACGAGTTGGAGAGGGCAACTGCACTGGGTGTTGTAGATAACGTGACATAGGGTAGCGGGAGTGAGGCTGTTCTCACTCACCGTTGCCATAAAATATGTGCCGCCTCTAAGGGGATGGTCGCATCGGGGTGGTAAGGAACAACCCGCACCGTGTAATCCGTAGCCGGGCGTGAGGTGGGCACCTGTGCGCTGTAGACGTAGCCGCGGAGGGCACCGACCAAGTGGTGATCCCGTTGCATTTCCTGGCGTATAGGACCTCTGTCATCAATCGCCTCGGCATAGAGTTCTACCTTCACGTCTTCTGGAGCGACTTCGCCGAGGTACACGGGGAGGTGAAAGGCATGGTGATCATCATGTGCGATGACGTTGAGGTCACCAAAATGGATCGCCGGCCAGTGTTGCTTGAGCGTGCACTGCCAGCGCCATACCTGCGCCCCTAACGCTCCTTGCTCGGCCACGCGCTTGCGATAGGCTGTGGCCACTGGCAAGTAATATTGTTCGGTATACTCGCGCACCGTGCGGTCGGCAGAGAAA
>CAZUFQ010000209.1:4082-9420 GCA_964618735.1 uncultured Enterobacteriaceae bacterium | reverse complement strand
AAGAAAAATTCATGCACGCCGTAGCGAGCCTCACCGCGGAGGTGCAGCGTTTTCCGCGTCGGCTGATCCTCTTAGGAATTGCGCCGGAACAGGAAGAAGGCGAGTATGGCTGGATCGAACCGGCGGCCCATGAGTTAAGACGAGCCAGTCGCGCCGTAGCGCGGTTTGTGGAAAAACCTCCGCCTGCCTTGGCGCGCGAGCTGATGGCGCGTGGCGCGTTGTGGAATACCTTTGTGTTCGCCAGCCGCGTCGCCACAGTTTGGGAGATGATCGAACGGACCGCGCCCGATCTCAAGCATACTTTCGAACGTTTCTGCTTAGTCTTGCGCATGCAGAACAATTACGCGCCATTCTTTATAAAGCGCGCCTATGAAAACATGCGTACGGTCAATTTCTCCTCCGAGGTGTGTGAACCGCTGGTGTCATGGTTGAGGGTGCTTCCAGCGCTCGAGGTGGGATGGAGTGACTGGGGCAGTGAGGAGCGGATTCTGAATTCCCTCCGCAAAGTCGGCAAACTCGACGAATGTCTCGAGCGGCTCGCTTATACAGCAGAGGCGGCCCGCGCGGCGGCGCGCTAAGACGATAGGTCGACTCAGACATAAACCTCCAATAATTGCTGTACACTCAAGGAGTTTAAGGAGGACACGCATGGAAAATACAACGGAGATAGTAGATCGAGAAAACCACCCCGTGCGGACACTAACACGCGCCTTCCTTGCGCCTCCCGAGGAATCTCTCAGCAAAAAGTGGCTGGAGTTTCGTAAAGTCCTGGAGCGCCACCATGGAGAGAAGATGTTGATGATCCTGACCGGGTACCCAGACCCGGATAACATCGCTTCAGGGTTAGCCCACAAATTCCTTGCCAAAGCATTCGATATCGATACGACGCTGTTGTGTTTTCACGAGGTGAGCCATCAAGAAAACCGTGCATTGGTGAAACGGCTAGAGCTTGATTTGCAACTCTACAGTGAGAAGTTCGACCTACAGCCTTTCAGCCTCTATGGGGTTGTTGATACGCAAAAGAGCGACACGCCGATTACGGACAAACTCGGCGGCAAAACGTTGCTTTCGTTTGTAGACCACCACAAACGCCTGGGCGAATCCGCGGCTGAGTTTGTCGATATTCGTGAAGATGTGGCCTCCACAGCCGCCATCTATACTGAGTATCTACGGGCTCACTGTCCGCAGGGGCTGAATCCTGGAGATACGGACCAGGTGCGCTTGGCCACGGCGCTGATGCACGGTATCCGGTCAGACACCATGGCGTTACTGGAGGCGAGTCGACTGGAGTATGAAGCGGCAGCTTACCTTTGGCCTTGTGTAGATCAAGCCTTGCTGAAAAAAATCTCCGCTCAGTCAATGGCTCCTGCCGTAATGGATATGGTTCAGAAAGCATTAGAAAAGAAACAAGTGTTCGATACGTTCGTCTTTACTGATGTAGGGTTTGTACGCCGCGAGCACCGCGATGGCATCCCCCAGGCTGCAGAGTTCCTTTTGCAACGGGAAGGAACAGACACCGTTTTGGTGTTCGGCATCGTTGAGGGAAGAACAATCGATGGGTCTTTGCGCACCCGGAGCGACCTTATCAACCCAGATACGTTTTTAAAAAAAGCCTTTGGCTTCGACGAAGAGAAGCAAGCCTATTACGGCGGCGGCAATATTAAAGATAAAGGCGGGTTTCAAATTCCTCTAGGATTCTTGGGCCAACATCCAGATCGCGAATTGCTCTACCGTATGACCTGTGAAATCGTGCAAGAGAAATTCCTCCAGGCGATTGGTCGTAAGGAATAATGTAGACATCTCATAGTGAGAGGGAAATGAGTATGGGTGAAAGGACTCGGAAAGAGTTCCAACTTGAAGACAATCCTTTGTGGTACAAAGACGCCATTATTTACGAACTCCACGTACGCGCGTTCTATGACAAAGTTGACGACGGGGTCGGCGATTTCCGTGGTCTCACCCAGAAGCTGGACTATCTGCAAGAACTGGGCGTTACCGCAGTGTGGCTGTTGCCGTTCTGTCCTTCCCCTCTAAAGGACGATGGCTATGACATGGCCAACTATACTGACGTTCATCCGATCTATGGCACCCTCAACGACTTTGAAGCGTTCTTGCGTGAAGCTCATCGGCGGAACATTCGCGTTATTACCGAACTCGCGTTGAACCACAGCTCAGACCAGCACCCCTGGTTCCAACGCGCTCGACGGGCGAAGCCGGGCAGCCCCTGGCGCGACTTCTATGTGTGGAGCGACACGCCGGAGAAGTACCAGGACGCGCGCATCATCTTCAAGGATTTTGAACTCTCAAACTGGACATGGGATCCCGTGGCGCACGCCTATTACTGGCATCGGTTTTACTCCCATCAACCAGATCTCAATTATGATAATCCCGCGGTGCGGAAAGCCATTCTTGAAGTCGTTGATTTCTGGTTTGAGCTTGGCGTGGATGGATTGCGGCTCGACGCAGTACCCTATCTCTATGAACGAGAAAGCACAAATTGTGAGAATCTTCCAGAAACGCACGCGTTTCTCAAAGAACTGCGGAGCCATGTCGATCGTAAGTTCAAGAATCGCTTGTTTCTCGCCGAAGCGAATCAGTGGCCTGAGGACGCCGCCGCTTACTTCGGTCAGGGGGATGAGTGCCACATGAACTTTCATTTCCCTCTCATGCCGCGGCTTTTTATGGGGATCCACACGGAAGATCGCTTTCCCATTATCGATATTCTGCAACAGACGCCGCCGATTCCAGAGAACTGCCAGTGGGCTATCTTTCTCCGTAATCACGACGAACTTACTCTAGAGATGGTGACTGATGAGGAGCGAGACTATCTGTACCGAGTCTACGCTCAGGATCCGCAGACCCGAATTAATCTAGGTATTCGCCGCCGCCTGGCGCCCCTCTTGGGCAACCATCGCCGCCGCATTGAACTCATGAATGGTCTGCTCTTCTCGCTACCCGGTTCTCCGATCATTTACTATGGGGATGAGATTGGCATGGGTGACAATGTGTACTTGGGCGACCGGAACGGGGTGCGCACGCCCATGCAGTGGAGCGCTGATCGCAACGCCGGATTTTCTCGCTCCAACCCTCAGCGTCTCTTTCTTCCCATCATCATTGATCCAGAATATCATTACGAAGCCCTCAATGTTGAAGCGCAACAGAATAATCCCTACTCGCTTTTATGGTGGATGAGGCGACTCATTGCCCTACGGAAGCGCTACAAGGCTTTTAGTCAGGGAACATTAGAATTTTTGCAACCAGATAATCGGAAAGTGCTCGCATTCCTTCGCCGTTACCAAAATGAATGCATACTTGTGGTGGCGAACCTCTCACGTTTTGTGCAGTACGTCGAACTGGATCTGTCGGCTTTTAAAGGAGTGACGCCCGTCGAAATGTTTGGCCGTGTTCCTTTTCCTTCTATTGGAGAGCTGCCCTATTTGTTGACGCCGGGGCCTCATACCTTCTTCTGGTTTACGCTGGAGGCGCTGCAAAGCGACGAGAGAAAAGTGAGTGCTGCACGCGCTGAAGCGCCTGCTCTCGACGTGACCGGAGCATGGGACAGCATCTTTCAGGCGGAGTCCAGACCTAGGCTGGAAGCGATCCTGCCGGGGTACCTTAAGGAACGCCGCTGGTTCGGAGGAAAAGCCCGACCGCTGCGCTCCGTTGCTATTTCGGAGATCGTCCCTATTCCCTATAGTTCGTCCGTCGCTTATATGGCCGCAGTTGTGGTTGGATACGCGGATGCTGATGCAGAGACGTATATCCTGCCGCTGAGTATCGCTACTACAGAACGGGCGGAGCAGATACGAAAGGAATTCCCTCAGGCCGTGGTGACGTCTTTACGCCGAGAAGGTGAGGACGCGATTCTGTACGAAGCGGTGTGGGACAATGCCTTCTGCGAAGCGCTCTTAGGGGCAATGACGCACCGGCTCCGGTTTAAAGGAGAGCAGGGTGAGCTACGGGCTCTCCCGGCACGGATGTTTCGCCAATTGTATAACAAAAGCGAAGGAAATCTCTCTGCGTCGCTCTTGCAAGCGGAGCAAAGCAACACGTCGGTTGCCTACGGAAGTACTTTTATTCTCAAATTTTTCCGACGGGTGTCGGCTGGGGTCAATCCAGATCTGGAGATTGGTCGCTTCTTGTCGGAAAAAGCCGCTTTTACGCATACTCCGGGTGTGGCTGGCGCTCTGGAGTATCATCGGAAACAGAAGGGAAACTCTCAGGAGCCGGCCACTGTCGCGATTCTCCAGAGCTTCATTCCCAATCAAGGCGACGCCTGGCGCTACACGCTCGATAGCCTGGGTCATTACTTCGAAGCGGCCTTGGCGCACGGAAACATCCAGCAGCCGCCCGTTCCTCAAGCTCATCTCCTCGCTTTGAGCGACGAAGTGTTGCCCCACCTGGCGCAAGAAACTATCGGCTCTTACCTAGCGTCGGCGCAATTGCTGGGTCAGCGCACCGCTGAGCTGCATAGTGCGCTCGCATCGACCGCGTCTGATCCTCACTTTGCTCCGGAACCATTTTCGACGCTCTATCAGCGGTCCATCTATCAAACGATGCGCAGCTCGGCCGCACAGGCCTTTCCACTGCTGCGCCGCCGCCTCAAAGAATTGCCTCAGGCGGTGCGCACTGACGCCCAGCGGGTTCTCGAACGAGAAGAGGATATCCTCAAGCGCTTCAAGGCTATCCTTGGGAGAAAAATTACCGCGCTACGCACTCGCTGCCATGGAGACTATCATTTAGGTCAATTGCTTTACACCGGGAAAGATTTTGTCGTTATTGACTTCGAAGGCGAGCCGGCGCGTCCCCTCAGCGAACGGCGGATGAAACGGTCCCCGTTGCGAGACGTGGCGGGCATGCTCCGCTCTTTTCACTATGCGGTGTATGCGGTTCTCTTTGACCAAGAAGCCGAAGGGGTGTACGCTTCCCATCCTGAGGCCCTGGCCTCCTTAGAGCTCTGGGCTCGCTTTTGGTGCCGCTGGGTCTCGGCTGTGTTCTTGAAGGCCTATTGCGAGACTGCTGAGCGGTCGTCGTTTTTACCCCGGACGCGAGAAGAATTACAAATCTTGCTCGATGTCTACCTTTTGGAAAAGGCAATCTATGAGTTGGGTTATGAACTGAACAATCGCCCTGATTGGGTGCGGATTCCTTTGCAAGGCGTCTTACAACTCTTAGGAGTAGTGTAGTGAACGAGCGATGGAGGAGGTGATACACTATTAGATAGATGGCGGCGAGACGGGTGTATAACATAAAGTGAAGATCATAGAGAGTTTCTACTTCGACTAGAGTTCTTAGAGCAAATTGCATTTGGGTAATGTCTGAAAGCGTGTACAGGACG
>CAZUFQ010000209.1:0-4072 GCA_964618735.1 uncultured Enterobacteriaceae bacterium | reverse complement strand
GGAGGAGCGGCGCCATAAGACGACGATCGGATGAGTATCTAACATAAAGTGAAGGTCACAAAAAGTTTCTATCCCGATCTTTACCCTTTCTGTGCTGAAGAGAAGGTAGCCCAAGCGGAGCAAGGGCGGGTAAGGATAATGTTTGAAAGCATGTACAGGACGCAAGAGAGTGAATTTAGTCTTTGCATTCTTGACGCCAGTTTGGCATGCCGCCTGGGGATTTCGTTGGCGCGACGTCCTTGATGTGGCTTTGATGACGTTTCTCGTTTATCAGGCCTACCTCTATTTCCGAGGCACCCGCGCGGCTCGTGTTGGCGCGGGACTGGCGGCGTTGGGCGTTTTCTATTTCTTGGCGCAGGCCGCGGGGTTATTCCTGACAACCTGGGTGCTGGGCGGCATCTGGGCGGCGTCGTTTATTCTTATCGTTGTTGTCTTCCAGGGAGAAATTCGTCAGATCCTGGAGCGGATGAATTTCCGTATCTCATCAGTGGCGCTCTTCCGCCGCCCTCACACTAATGGAATCACAGACTTCATGGTTACCATTGCCGACGCCTGTGCTACCCTCGCAAGCCAGCGCCATGGAGCTCTTCTGGTCTTTGAACGGCATGAGGCGATCGAACCCCTGCTGCGCGGCAAAGGGGTGGTGATTGATGCAGAGGTAAGTTCTCAACTTGTAGAAAATCTCTGTACGCCGCCGACTCCGCTGCACGATGGCGCTCTCTACTTGCGTGAAGGTCGGGTGTATCGCGCCGGCTGTATCTTGCCGCTTTCAGAGTCCTTGTCTCTTCCTTACTTCTACGGCACGCGTCATCGAGCAGCCGTGGGCATCACCGAAATCTCTGACGCCGTCGTCGTAGTGGTCTCTGAAGAACGGGGTACGGTATCCGTCGTTGAACGAGGCGCGATTGTTGCCTTATCTAGGTTCCAGGAATTAGCCGCCTGGCTTGCTAACCGGTTGGCAGGTCCGCCCAAGAAAGAAAAACATTCCTGGGTTGATCCTGCTGTTATTACGCATGACTGGAGGGCGAAGTTAGGAGCGCTGGCGGCAGTGGGCCTGCTCTGGCTGATCCTTGTGGGACCCCAGAACACTGAGGTCGGTTTCACTATCCCTGTAGTCTACTATGACATTCCGGCGGATCTTGATCTTGACGGAAGACGCACCCAAGAAGTCTACCTCCGCGTACGGGGCTCGCGTGAGTTGCTGAGCTTACTCGATTCACGCCGATTACGGGCCCAGGTCAATCTCAAAGAGACCGGCGAGGGCACGAGCAACTATCCCCTTTCGGCTCAAGAAGTGAATCTTCCCCTGGGTTTGCAGGTTGCCGGCCTGGACCCTCCAATGGTGACTGTGCGTCTCAAGAAAAAACCGCCGCCCGAAAAATCTCCTGAGAAAACGGACTCGGCGAAGGACAAGATTTCTTTAAAGAACAGATAGAGTTTCAGACAGTAGACTTTGCTGCTGACAATTTGAGACTTCCGCTTATAACCGTCACTCATTAAGAGTGCTGTTTCATCGCGCGAGACGAATTCCCCGCTCGGTTACGTCTTCGCCCCCTCTATAAAGGGGGCAACAGACGTGTAGCGACCAGCGGGGGATTTCTGCTTTCAAACACTAACTAAGAAAGCTTTTCGGATAGTTGTTAATACTCATCCCCACGTCTTTCCTGGTCGAGCTGGTCCAGCTCTCGGCGTTGCCGTCGAAGCTCGCGATTCTGCTCCTCATACTGTTCTTGTTGTTGGGCCTGCCTGGTTTCTTGACCCTGGAGCTGATCTCCAACTAAACCGCCGCCTAGAGCACCCATAGCTCCACCAATTGCTGCGCCAGCGCCTGGCGCCCCGACCGCCGACCCTATGAGTGCGCCGGCTCCAGCGCCTAATCCGCCTCCCGCCAAGACTCCCTTTTCTCGGGTAGTGAGCGGTTGGGAACAGCCTCCCAGGAAAAGTATCACGATCAATGTGGCTAGGACTGCAAGAGGTTTTTGTTTTATGGTCATATTGCACCTTTCACATCTTTTTCTTACTGAAGGCTTTCTATTCTCATTACTGGAGTCTCGTCCTCTTATGCCTAATGACTGTTCATCCTCACTAGGCTGCACGTGTGGGGTCGAGTAATGTTTATCACTGTCACACTGTTTTACTGGGCCTCATCGGCGACTTTTGCTTGGCTCTGAAGGGACGATTCATTGCGGGACGACCGCTCCTCTTCCACTGTGAGATGATCTTTAATGCTCGCGAAGGTTTGGTCCTCAATACCGGGGACTTGCTTGATGTCTTCTACGGTGTTGAAGGGACCATGTTGTCGGCGATAGTCAACAATTGCTTTGGCCTTGGCCTCCCCGAGGTCGGGGATCGCAGCGAGGACGTCTTGGCTAGCGGTATTCACATTGACGACTGAGCTTTCTTTTTGGATGTTTTTACTTTCCTCTCCGCTGGAAAAAGGCCAGATACCAAAAGCTGGCTCGACTCCTACTACACTGAACGCCATGAGAAATCCCACGACACCGATAGCCATGAGTTCTCTGAAATTCTTCGCCATTGTTGTTCACCTCCGTTAGACTGCCCAAAAAAACGTCTTCGCAGGATGAGCATATTCGCGATAATCGTCGGCGTGCTCTCAACCCTCTTTTTTCTTTAAGGAGGGGAACGAGGTTGAAGGACCATGATTTCCTCCTCTGTTGGAGTCTTTACAGGCTATTCGCATGACTGCTCCCAAGCGGTCGCCTCTCTTCTGTTCGCCCTTTGACAAACGTAGGATTGGTGCTGGCGAAGTGCGGAATGTTCCGGCTTCTGTGGTCTGCTTGGTCATTTTACTCGGATAGGCTTTGAATGACTTCCTGATTGTCACAAGGACTGTGAGCAAGAGAGCTGCCATGGCGGAAAGAAGGTGCACAATCACTCAAGAATGCTTCTTTCTTGCATTTTTTGTTAGGAGCCTGTCTTACAAAAGAGAAAAAGTTCCTCCACCTCGCGTCACAAACCTGGGACACCTGAGGAAAAATGCCCGTCCCTACGCGACAATTTGCTGCTCTTGCGCTGTCCTGCCTCTGCATCACGTAAGAAGGCTCTTGTCTTATTCATGCGACAGGTCAAGCGCAAGGCATTAAGTTGTTGACAACCAAGCTGTATTATGTTTTTTCCCGCGACCGTTTCCTTGCTTCTCCTTTTGCAAAGCTAAAGGAGGGGGCGGTCTTAGACTCGCCCCTCTCCTCACTTATCGTTTTAGGTATTGCTTCCTGTCAACCTTAGTAAAGAGAAGCCATCCGCAATGCTTCGTCACGCACAGCCTCACTGCTTATGCGCAAGTCGCGGGCAGATTCGCGGGTGCTCAGGGTCCCCGCCCGTACTTCAGCAACGCGAGCATCCGAGAGGGCCTGCTCGGCCAGACGACGGGCTCTGTTGTACTCCCGCACATCCAGAGCAGTCCTGGCGCTGTCTAATTCCTCCCTGGCGAGCCGCAGCTCTGTAGGCGCAAACGGAGACGAGTACGGAGGAAGGTAGACTATAGAGGCAGAGGCCCGCATGGCTTCATCACGTAAGGTCGCGCTGCCCAGATACAAGTCATGAGCGGTTTGGCGGGCGCTGAAGGTCTCCGCCCGCGCTTCAGCAACGCGAGCATCCGAGAGGGCCTGCTCGGCCAGACGGCGGGCCCGTTCATATTCTCTGACGTCCAGAGCGGTCCTGGCGCTGTCTAATTCATTCTGGGCTAGCCGCAGTTCCACAGGCGCATAGGGGAATTCGGCTCGTGCTTTTGCAAGCGGCATCAGGCCGACAACAAGGAAAACAGCTGAGAACATTATTAACGTACGTATTAAGCGCATAAGAAAATCCTCCATAAGATAATGATGAAATGCGGTTATGACTTTCATGCTAGTAGAGAGCAGCCAACCGCACAGCCGTATCACGCAGATTTTCACTGCTCAGACTTAAGTCACGGGCGGTTTGCCGAGTGTTCTCACTCTCAGCCCGTAATTCGGCTAAGCGAGCGTCCGCCAGAGCTTGCTCGGCCAGATGACGAGCTCGCTCATACTCTCGGTCGTCTAAGGCAATCCGGGCGTTGTCTAATTCATCCTTG
>CAZUFQ010000208.1:0-9423 GCA_964618735.1 uncultured Enterobacteriaceae bacterium | reverse complement strand
GAGTTCTCTGACGTGCTGCACGCCCATACCGTGGAACCCGCCGACAACGTGGGCTCACGCGGCTACATCGCCCCCCCGGAAAAACGCGGCGACCTTGACAAGATTGTCGCCCTCTATCTGGAAGTGATTGGCGGCACTTCTCAACTCGTCAAGATGAGCCCGCGTTTCACCGACCGTTCGATCAACACGCGTCGGCTTGCTCTCACCCTCCTTGAGGACCAGAGCCCATTGGTGACCATGCTGAAAACACGGTTCCAATCCGGAACCTGGCAACTGCTTGAACGCTATCACGTACAGAATACGCTCTTCAGCGCACAAGAAATCCAACCCGGATTCGCGCTCGCGTTACTGTTAGGCGATTCTTCTCTGATCCGCTACATCCGCGAACGGCTCTTAGCAGTAACTCGACAACTGCTCAACGCCTACACCGGTGGAGAGGAGATAGACTCGCGTTTGCAGGCCGCCATAGCCGAAGACTTGAACCGCACTCTTTTGCGCGATCCTGCGCTCTATCGCAAGAATGCCGACGAATTTGACCAATTGCCGCGCGATCGGGCTACGTGGGCCTTACTGCGCGGCGTCTACCGAGACTTTTTGCGTGCGCGCTATCTGTCTGTCAAACCGGAAGAGATCCAAGTCGGGTTGGTGCAGGCGTTGCTTTCTGACACTCCGGGTCTCATCCATTACCTGCGCACGCAACTATCGGACTCCGCGTGGGAGTTGCTCAACGTCTATGTTGTCGGGGGGGTGCTCGACCCGCGTTTGCAAGCTGCACTGGCTGACGACTTGAACCGCATGATTCAACGCGGGCTCACACGACCCGGGGCTAACGCGGATGAATTTGAGCTGTTTCTCCATGAGGTCTATCAGGACTTTCTGCGCACCCAATACATCGTCGCGCGCGACCCAGTGCAGCAGCAGTGGTTGCTAGAAAATCTCGACTTAGCGGAAGCGGTGAGCGTTCCTCCGGGCGATGATCTTGCTCGTTTGAATCGCATGCTGCTCGAAGCCGCCTTTGCGCAAGACACAACCACTCGTCCCTGGGGTTTTTCCTCGCGCAACATTCCAGCCGTAGCCGATGTACGCGCCGCTTTGGTGACAGAATTCAACCAGTTATTAGATGGGGCAGAACTATTTACCCCGACGCTGTTTCCTGAGCTGTTCGAAGACTATTTGGTGTTCCGTCAACAATACGGCAACGACATCGTGTGGTTGAATCGGGTCGTGCTGGAGCGCGCTTTTGCGAACGAGATCGAAAAAAGTCAGGCGCCGTATCAAGAGCGCTTACGCGGTCTGATTCAGGTGCTGCGCAACGGCGCCTCGACGCGAGAGGGGATTATCGCCCTCGTCGCCGCCAATCTGGGTATTGTCGGCGATAGCCCGGCGGACCGCTTACAACGCCAACGCATCCGCGTCGAAGAGTACGCCCCGGTTCCTCAACTTACGAGGCGCCCAGGGGTGAAACTGTACAGCAAGTTTGTAGCAGACAACACACCGAGTGAGATTGTTGTAGAGAACCCCAACCTGGTGCCGACGATCCCGGAAATTCGCATTGAGGTCCATATCGGCGGCAACACCGCCAATTCATCGATCCAATTTTCTAACTGGTCGGTCGTCAATGTCGCCACCCAGCAACGCACCTTGTACGACGGCGTCTTGCAGGATCGTGATGTTCTCACCTATTTCAGTGATCGCAGTGTGACGCTGAACGGCGTCCCTACCCAAATTGTTGGCGAGACGCCGCTCTTACCTCCGGGGAAATCTACTCTCCGAGTGGAAGTCCTCACCGGCATCCCCACCAGCAGGTTTGACAAGACGCTTTTCGATTTTGCGATTATTGAATCAGGGGAGGGCGCCTCTTCTCGTTTTATTGAAAGCGGCTATTTTGATGCGAGCGCTTTTGACCAGGTTGCGTTTGATCGCTCCACGCTGGACCATCCTTCACCTGAGCAGATTGCTGACACTTACATCGATGTAGAAATTACATTGACCAAGTTAACGCCGGGGAATTTCATGGTGCGCGTGCCTTGGGATCTCGGCGATTTTCCCGATGACCCGAACGACATCGGCAGTCATCCGCGTAACCAGATTCGCTCCATTATTGATACAGTCAAAGCGGCCGGCATCTTTGCCGCGCTTACCTATGAAAAACTTCTCACTGATGCCCATGAGCTGAGCGAAGCTCTACAGATTGAGGGTCAGTCGCCTCCTCTTTCTGAAACACACGCACTAGGAGAACTCTCGCCACAAGTTGCACAGAGCGGAGGGGAAGAAAATGAAGTCCATGAGCTGACTGACCGGCTGCTCCTCAGCGGCGTGTTCGATTACACGGGTTTTGAATCTCTCAATACGTTCGGCTGAGCGCGAGCGTCGGGAAAACGTTTTGCCGCAAAAAGGAGACCGCAAGCGATGCGATATAAAGATGCGTTAGACATGCAAGGACGACTGACCATACATATCTCCGACGCTGCCGGGAGAATCGTTGAGCAGGTCGTCGCGCCCAATAGCATTGTCCTCACCGGTCGTGATCTCGTCGCCAAAATGTTTATCAATGAGAAAATTGATCCGATCTCCTATCTCGCGGTAGGCGCGAGCAATACCGCTGTGGACCCGCCCAATGACAAAGCGTTGGGGTCCGAAGTGGTGCGAGTCCCGATTAAACAGATCTTAGCAGATCAAGCCTTGACTACCGTGAGTTCCGACGACGGCAAGGACAAACGCAAAAAAGTGACGATCACCGCCGAACTCAATCTTGATCAAGGCAATGCCACCCTGTCTGAAGCTGGGCTTTTCAACGCAGCCAAAGGCGGCGTGATGTATAACCGGATTGTCTTCCCCGGACCGATCCAAAAGACCAAAGATTTCAAATTGACCTTTATTTGGGAGATCACCTTCTGAGGGAGGGAGACAATGGCGTTCTACTTTGAGGCAAAGAAACCGGGCGATTTGATGAAGTCGGATGAGTGGAATTCTCTGAATGCCGAAGTCGTGCGCCTGGGGACCGACAAGATCGATCGCACGGGAGACGCGGTCAAAGGCGACCTCACGGTGACTGGTAAAGTGAATGTGAGCGGACCGCTGAGCGTAACCGGCGCCAGCACCTTAACGGGCAACACCAGCGTGGGAGGAACGCTGAGCGTGACAGGCCTCGTCGCCTTTAATAACAATGTGAATATCAATGGCAGTCTGAGTGTCACCGCGAATAAAGAACTCCTTTTCGCTGACAACGGTCAAATCAGAAGCGGCGATAATAATCACCGGATTCTCTTCCGACGGTCCGAGAACAAACTGGAATTGCGAGAGTTTGGGCAAATTGTTTTTTCACCGGGCGCCACGGCAGGAGCAGAAACGGCAAAAGTGTTGCTGGCCGAGAACGGCAAGGTTGGTATTGGCGCGGCGACGCCGGAGGGTGCGCTTCATCTCAATAGGGGCGCTGCCGACGCCCAAGTCGATGTCGATAATACGAACACCTTACCTTATGGAACTGAAAAAGCGGACCTGGTGCTCACGCGGCGACATAGCCCCACAAAAAGTTTGGGTAATCAAAATGGCTGGGCGGCGTCCTTGATTGACTTCCGGGCTACAAATGCGAGTGAGGAATGGAGCCTCGCTCAGATATTAGGCGTGGCTGATTTGGGCGCGAGCGGCGGCTACGCCGGGGGGCTCGCCTTTTTGACCTCGGCTGGCGGGACCAATAACCCGGCCGGCAGCCGGACGCAAGGGAGTGCGCCAGTGGTGCGAATGGCCATCGATGCCAACGGCAACGTTGGCGTTGGCACCGTCAGCCCGGCGGCAAAACTTGAAATTGTGGGACGGGGGTCGATTAACGACGGTAATGGCTATGCGGTGAAGAGCAACTTCATGGCCAACGGCTCGCTGACGATCGGCAACATCACGACAAACTATGGCGGCGGGAGCGGCTGGAGTGCGAACACCGCAGGATTGCTCCTCGAAACGCAAACCAACACTGAGATCGCCGTACATGACTCTGGCACACGTATCGCCAGCTTGCTCTACTACGAAGGCGACGCCGCGAATCGCATCACCATCGGTCGGGATATGGGTTGGGGACCTATCTCTACGGTTGCTGTGGCCGGCTACTTGGCCGCCAAGCCGGTCTACTTCTCCGCCTATGTAGACCAAAACACGAGGTCAGGAACCTTGAATCCTTTACCCATGCAAGTCGTTTCGCAAAATGTCGGCGACGGCTTCGATGTCAACAGCTCCAAATTTACTGCTCCGGTGCGAGGAGTATATTTGTTTTGCTTTGACGGGTTTGGGTCGGCGGGGTCCTCTAGTTTCCATTGGCAACCAATGGTCAATGGTAGTAATGCGAATCGCGGTCCTGGTGAAGGAGGCGAACGTTGTCTTTTGACGTGGATCGGGGCTCAGTTAGGAACGTGCTCTCGCACTCTTCTAGTCTTTTTAAACCAGGGAGATCGTGTCCACATTCTTCAATCCGGCTCGGGACGCTGTGATAATTTCCGCTCCGGTTTGGAGGGAGTCTTGCTCTCTGCAAGCCTCTAGAGAGGAGATACGTGATGGCTTTTCAATTTGAAGGTAAAAAACCCGGAGATATTATTAAATCCTCCGACTGGAATACGTTGAACACTGAAGTGGTGCGCCTGGGAACCGACAAGGTGGATCGCGCGGGCGACACTATCAAAGGCGACCTTACGGTCACTGGAAAAGTGAATGTTAGCGGACCGCTCAGCATAACCAGTACGAGCACCCTGACGGGAAACACGAGCGTCGGCGGAACCCTCACCGTAACCGGCGCCAGCACCTTGACGGGCAACACCAGCGTGGGCGGGACGCTGAGCGTGACTGGCGGCAGCGCATTCGGCGGCGATATGAGCCTTGGCGCTAATCTCAAGCTCGCTGCAAACAAGGAACTGCTTTTCGTCGATAATGGCCAGATTCGCAGCGGCGATAATAATCACCGGATTCTCTTCCGACGGTCCGAGAACAAACTGGAATTGCGAGAGTTTGGACAGATCATCTTTTCCTCTGGAGCAACCACGGGAGCAGAGACGGCGAAGATGGTGCTGCTTGACAATGGCAATGTGGGCGTTGGCGCGACAACGCCAGGGGAACGCCTGGAAGCTAATGGGCGAATAAAAGCAGGCAATGGCACGATAGGCCCCTGGCCGGCCAATGCCAATTACACCTTTTTCGGGACAAATACCCTTGACCAGAGTGCTGCGGGAAACTACGCGCTGCTTCAGGAAACTACGCCTGCGGGAAAAGGAATCACTTTTTTAAACTCTCCTGAGAATATCCGCTTTAGAATCGCTAATGCCGATATGATGATTCTAGATAAGAATGGGAACGTTGGCGTCGGCACGGCAACGCCAGCAGCAAAATTAGAGGTGAATGGGACTGCAAAAGCGAGGGAGTTTCTTACCACCTTGTATACTGACGGTAATAAGGGTGCATTCGCTTTGTCGAGCGCCAACCAATGGGCCGACGTTGCAGACTTGACCAGGACGTTTTCTCTCCCTCAGGAAACCGCCGTTCTTGTCTACTATCAAATTACCACAGTCGGTGGTCAACATCTGGTCACGCGGCTCATAGTAGATGGCGTCGATATCGTGTTCGGGCGCTCAATAGTCGGCAACACAACATATTGGTCTCCCTCAAGTCTGTGGATCGGCCGTTTAGCGGCAGGGTCTCACACAATTAAAGTGCAATACCGCACTGCGACAGCAGGGACGAGCAATCCTAGCGCCGATGACTGGCAAAACAGAGTCTTACACGTTTTAGTCTTTGGGAGTTGATTCCACTCACAGGAGGAGAATAATCATGTGTATTACAGCATCAGTTGGCGAAAACGGACGTAATGAGCGCAGTGATGTCAAAACGGTGCAGATCCTTTTGAATATGCATCGTGATGAGTTAGGCTTGGCGGCGCCGCTGGACGAGGATGGCGCCATCGGCCCCGGCACCCTTGGCGCTATTGAAACGTTTCAGCGAAAAGTCGTAAAAATGACGAACCCGGATCGTCGAATCGACCCCAATGGATCCACGTTAGCTAAGCTGCGCACCGGCATTGGCGACGGGCTGACGGCGGCGAAACTCAAAGGCGTCATGATCAACGCCACGTCTGCGAACATACTGAAATACTCCTCGGCGTTGGCGGCGAAAATGCAGGACCGCAGCATTACAACGCCATTACGTCAGGCGCATTTTCTGGCGCAGGTTGGCCACGAAAGCGGCGAGTTGCGCTACGACGAAGAAATTGCCAGCGGCCAAGCTTATGAGGGTCGCACCGACTTGGGGAATACCCAACCCGGCGATGGTCCACGGTTTAAGGGACGTGGGTTAATTCAGTTGACTGGTCGCGCGAACTATACAACCTATGGCCAAGCCGTCAGCAAAGATTTGACCACCAATGACCAGTGGAAATTAGTGGCCGATGATCCTAACCTCGCTGTCGATGTCGCGTGTTGGTTCTGGGAGACGCGTCGTTTAAATACGTTTGCAGATCAAGACGATGTCACTACCATTACGAAACGCATCAACGGCGGACTCAATGGTATTGACGATCGCAAACGGTTGTTGACGCGCGCAAAGTTCTTCTTGGGATTGTAAAGAATGCTATGGCGATGGATAGGAGTATTCTTACTCAGCGGCCTCACCGGCGTAGCGACGGCAGGGCCCGTGCAGGATTGTCAACCGTGCGTGTTCAAAGCCGCCGCTGACGCGCCCGATCTCTCGTTATCATTTCAGCTTCGTAGCGATCCCGGCGGAGGACGGGTCGTAGAGGAAATCATCGTGCAGCGCGCCGGCCAAGAAATCCAACGCCTCAAGGCGCCGGGGATGGAGCCAGTTTTTCCAGGTGAAACGTTCCTACTCGACGAGCAGGACCTCAATTTCGACGGCTACACAGACCTTGCCCTGGCGACCGTGCGTGGGGTTGCTAATACCGTCGCTCTGTACTGGCTCTTCGATCCATCGAGCAACCGCTTTACGTCTTTAGGAAGTTATCCATGGCTCACCGCCGATGCGACTCGCAAACGTCTGACTTCCTATGAACGCGGAGGGGATGGAGGATTGATCTACACGTCCACGGAATATGCTTTTGACAATCACTCGCTCACGATCATGCGCCGGGAACGACAAGAACGCCGCCCTCAGGGCGGCTATCGGAAAGTTGTCGAAGAGCGGCGTGACGGCAAACTGCAAATCGTGCAGCAGCAAACAGTCAAACCTCCCCGGTAGGGCGCTTATTACTCATAGATATATAAAGTTAACAAGAAAATTTGTGTGACGGGGCTCTGCCGATGTCCATTGGTTTCATTTCTACCACCGGAGGCTTCGCACCGCAGTGTTGATGATCTCGTTCCCAGGCTCTGCCTGGGAACGCAATATCGTCGGGGAACTTCGCACTAGGGCGTTTCCTCGGTATAGTAAGCGAACTTTTACTTTGATCGGCAATGGAGATGTCTATGCAGCAGCGACTCGGCTTCGGCGTATTTCTCGCCCCTCACCATCCTATCGGTGAACATCCTACTCTACAGTTTCAACGCGACCTCGAGCTTGCAACCTGGCTTGACCGGCTTCAGTACGACGAATTTTGGGTCGGTGAACACCATTCCGCGGGTTGGGAAACCATTGGTTCCCCGGAAATGTTTCTGGTGGCCGCGGCGGAACGCACTCAGCGCATCCGGCTTGGCACGGGCGTGATCTCGATTCCCTATCATCATCCGTTCAACGTCGCTCAGCGGATGGTTCACCTCGATCACTTGAGTCACGGTCGCGCCATTCTTGGCGTCGGCCCCGGCGCTCTACCGTCAGACGCGGTGATGCTTGGGATTGATCCTATGACGCAACGTGATCGTATGGATGAAGGTCTAGGAGTGATTCTCCGTCTACTTAATGAAGAAGATTCTATCACCGTGAAGAGTGATTGGTTCACTTTACACGAAGCGGCGCTGCAACTGCGTCCACTCCAAGAGCGCTTGCCGGTGACGGTGGCCTCGACAATTTCGCCTTCAGGAATGAAGACCGCCGGGAAGTATGGCGTAGGCGTGCTCTCGGTCGCTTCCTATTTAGAAGAAGGACTGATGGCGCTGCCTACCCAATGGGGGTTTGGCGAAACTTCGGCGCGTGAGCACGGTCAGCAACTTGATCGCTCGCAGTGGCGCATAGTCATGCCGTTCCACTTGTCCACGTCCAAAGAGCAAGCGTGGCGGGAGGTCGCCGACGGCCTCAAACGGTGGCAGAACGAGTACATTGTCGGAATCCTTGGCACACCCAAGCGGCAACCGTTCGAAGATGGCTACAAAGCTGCGCGGTTCATGGACGAATATGGCGGCGGCATTTTTGGCACACCGGAGGACGCACTTGAAAAGATCGAACAGTTACAAAAGCTATCAGGCGGATTCGGCACGCTGCTATGTTTTGCGCACGATTGGGTCCCGCGAGACCTGGCGCTCCGCAGTTACGAAATGATTGCTCGTTACGTGATGCCGCACGTACAGGGACTGCTCCGGCCCATTCACGCGTCGGCGGACCGGGTGCAAGCCAACAAGAAAGAACTCATGGAGCGCTCCAGCGGCGCGATTCTCAAAGCCATTCGTGATTACAACGCCACGCACGAGCGCAAGAAGTAGAGGGGCGCGTGGGGCAGAGTTGCAGGGAGAAAGCGAGAGGAGTTAACTCTGTAGACTTCTCTCGCTACGATTGATTCGCCGTTGCATCTCTCATCTCGAACGAGAAGATACTGAGAGGTTGCGAAAGTAGCAGGGGGATCATCTGCTCCTGTTGCGGCGTCGCTCCTCATGTAGCGAGCAGCCTTTGCTACGCACCTGTTGGAGGGCGGCTATGACATCCGCACCATCCAAGAATTATTGAGGTATAAGGAGGTGAGCACGACCATGATCTATACCCATGTCTTGAATCGTGAAGGCAAAGGCGTGACCAGCTCGGCAGATCGGCTATAGCGAAAGGAGAAAAGTATGCAGATTCGTTCAACCGTGCATCCGGGACAGCGTGGGGCTAAGAAGTTGCTGACTCAGTACGGAGATGGCTTGGTGTGCGTCCATTATCGCTATGATGAAGAGCGATAAAAACGATTAAAAACGGTCGAGTTGATTGTGGAGGAAGAAGCGTGGAAGCCGGTACAGCTTCGGCCGCAGGCCGACGCGCTCGTCGCGATTAGGCTTGCCCCTCCCGAGATCAGATTGCGTAAGGAGGTGAAGCAATGTGGCGGTCGGTGAGACCCACAACGTGGAGTGTGGGAGGTGAAGTACAAGCACGTAGCTGCCTTAGAGTTGACCGCTCGCATTGTTGACAGTGGATGTTTATAAGGTTTATAGAGAGGAAGGCAAATGTTTATAACGTTTATAGAGACGGCTGTCGAAAAGTTTCTAAGTATAGAAATCAGGAAGTTTGTAGATGTAGAAAATTGTTTCTATC
>CAZUFQ010000207.1:0-9444 GCA_964618735.1 uncultured Enterobacteriaceae bacterium | reverse complement strand
AAGTCAAGGGGATTTTGGGCACTTTCATTGGGTTTTATTTTGGCTCCCGTTCTAGCGGGGCTGGAGGGGACGAACAGGAAGGGGAAGTCCGTGAAATGCAGGCCCAGCGCGACGAGGCGGTCAAGGACAAGGCTACAGGCGATGCGAATACCTTGATTGGCAAAATTCAAAAAGGCGTCGAGATCACACGTATGGTTGCCGACATCCTGCCGCAGGAGCAACGTGATCAATTCACGGGCGTGGCAGGGAAGCTTGAGCAAGGGCTGGAGGTCGCGCAACAGCTTTCGGATGGAAAGCCAGTTGAAGCGGTCGCCAAGGCTGCAGAAGTTCTCAACGTTTTCCAGAATGAAAATCCACTGAAGGCCGTTGTAGTTCGCGCGCTTGGTTCGTTCGGCAGTGTCCTCCCAGCCTCTATGCCGCCGCTAGCCCTGATCACCGCTGTTGTGGGGGTGACGGCGACGGTAATTGGCGTCACGTATCAGCGTTGGCGCGCCCGCATCTTGGATCTCCCCTTCTCGCCGGCGGCTATTCCTCCAGTTGTTATAGACGCCAACACCGGCTTCTCGTTGATCGTGCAGTGTCCAACGTTGAAGCAGGCGTTTACCCAGGAATTGGAGAAGAACGACCGGCCCTTTATGGCGGACCTTGTGAAGAACTTTCTCGAACAAGGCGACCTCGAAGCGCTGTGGAAGCAATACGCGAAACATTTTGAGTCGCGTCAAACCTTCGAGATGGGCGTCGAGGAGTTTCGCCGCGTGGCGGCTGATTTCGACTTGAGGGACAAAGTTAACCCTGCCATCGTGGCGCCTGTCGGCGGGTATGATAAAGCCGTCGCCGCAGTACAAGAAATTCACAAAAATGACCAGGCTACGGCGGATCTTGACGCACTGGTGCTATCGGTTGAGGCCATCAAAAAGAATGGAGGCTCGCCTAAAGAAGCCTTTGACGACGTGCTCAAGGAGGTGAAGTGATGAGATCACGCCGCTTTATTGTCATTCAGGGGCTTTTGGTGTGCCTTGCGGTAGTGGGCGTTGGATGCTCAACAAAGCAACTTGACACTTTAAAGCAAAAATCGAATGCTGGCGACTATGTTGGCGTTGCTCAGGAGTCTGTGAGTTGCGAGGAAGTCGATGACGTCTGCGGGCAAGCGCACCTGGTCAAAGGCGACGCCTGTTTTCGATTGGCCAAGCAGCAGAATGAGCCAGAGAAACATTACGACTGCGCCATAACGGAACTCGACAAAGGCATCCGCTATACGAAGACCTGGGAGCAGGGCGGAGCCCACCTGAACCGTCCACAGACCTATGCAAACCTCTGCGAATCTCTACGCGCTTCGCAAGATATGATGAGCGGAGTACAAGCCGATCAATTGACGCAACGATTGCTCGATGCCTCACAGCGTTTTCTAGCGGCAGAGCCGGGGAACCCCGCAGCAGTGTATTACAACGCCAGTGCGCGCTATACCCAGTTGCGTCCTGAAATCCTTCATCCCCGGAATCCTCAAGGGCTCTGCCGAGATTTAAACGGGCTGGTCAGCGCTCTTGATACGGCTTCGCCACGGGCCCAGGGAACAGATTACCAAGCCAACTTCGCTCGTCTTCAGTCTGATATTAACGGCGTGAAGCGTACGATCGCTGGATGCAACTAACACTAAAGAGGGAGTAATCTCATGATCTACTCACGCGCTCTTCGATACAAATTGCCGCTGATGCGCGGCGAGGACGGGTTAGCTGTACAGGTCCGTTTACGTCAACTGAATATTGCTGGAGTGGGACACTCTGACGGCATGTTTGGTCGTCTCACCGATGCAGCTGTGCGGCAGTTCCAGACGGCGAACAAATTAACGGTAGACGGTATTGTCGGACCTCGGACCTGGACCCTACTGTTTGGTTCCTCGGAAACGTCACACCCAGACGTGGTGGTGACTGGCGCCTTGCCGCCGACCGCTTTTGAAAGAGTGCAAGCAGTAATCGAGGAGCTGAAACAGGAGCACGGCTTCCGCGATAGTTTACAATGGAAACTGGCTCCCCAGGGTCTCATGCTCGATCGAGCAGCGCCTCTAACCACCGATGGAGAGCCTGAAACCGTGCGCAGCGTCTGGCAGCGCTTCAGTCAGCCCATTCAAGAATGGGCTGCAAGCTTCGGTATCCCGGTTTAACTAACAATCGCTACTATTTGACCAAGGACCGGTGGAAATCCAACAGCAGTGCGAGAAGAACCCGGCTATGTCTCGGATCAAGCAAACCCGGACAAGGTTTCCCCAGGGTTAATGCAGACCTTGATCTCCACCGCTCGTCAGGTGCTTGCTGATCCTTCTATCGATCGGCACTGGCTCTTCGAACCAGGGAATGCGATTCGCGCCGGTACGGCCTATATCACTAGTCAATGGAAAGTAACTAACCTCGATCCGCCGAAAGTGGCGTGCGCTTATAACTCGGGCGGCGTCTACTACAATGGGAGCTCGGCCAACTGTTGGAAGATGCGTCAGTATCCAATCGGGACCCAAGAACACGCTGACCGCTTCGTAAAATGGTTCAATGATTGTTTTGTCATGTTCGAG
The DNA here is from genome assembly GCA_964618735.1 of uncultured Enterobacteriaceae bacterium. Lineage (GTDB taxonomy): Bacteria > Desulfobacterota > Binatia > Bin18 > Bin18 > SYOC01. The sequence goes on along the minus strand of CAZUFQ010000207.1, from coordinate 6,884 downwards.
CGCGACAAAGTTACCCCAAACTTGAGCTTCTTCACCCTGCTGCGGGCATGAACTTCTCTCCCAAAGCTATGGTCACCCGTCCCGCTCGCCGAGCCGGCGGCGGGTTTCGGCGTCGAGCGGCAGAATATGCACTTTGCCGGTCAGGTCATTGAGGCCAATATAGACCTCTGTTTCGTAGACAGCTTTTACGTTGGTGTAGGTCAGCACCTCTTCCGGAGTTCCACAACAAAATAAACGACCGGCTTTCAGCAGAGCAATCCGATCGCAATAGAGAGCGGCAAGATTCAGATCATGCAAGATCGCCACGATACTGAGTCCTTCTTCTCGGCTCAGAGTTTTCACCAGATCATACACATCCACTTGGTGCTTGATATCAAGAAACGCCGTCGGTTCATCGAGCAGGAGCAGCTGCGGCGTTTGCGCCAAGGCGCGCGCTAACATCACACGCTGTCGTTCTCCGCCGCTGAGTTCATGGATAGCGCGCTCGGCTAACTGTTCTACATCAGCTAACGCCATAACGCGATGAGCCAGCTCAATGTCCGCCGCGCTTTCAAAACCAAATTTGCGATAATGCGGAAAGCGACCCATCAGCACAACTTCCAGAACCGAAAACGGCAGCCCGATTTGCGTCTCTTGCGGCACCACGGCGATGCGTCGCGCCAACTCGTCGCGACGATAGCTCGCCACATCGCGCCCCGCGAACCAGGCCGTCCCGCGCCCCGGCGTTAACACCCCGCTCAACAATCGCACAATCGTAGATTTTCCGGAACCGTTTGGACCTAATAATCCTACCACTTCCCCTTGGGTGATGGAGAGATTGATGTCGCGCAACGCTTCTACGGCGCCGTAGGAAAAACTCACATGCTCAAGCGCGGCAATGGTCGTCGATCCGCGCGCATCCTCTTTATCGGGCAAAGGTATTTTTCCCTTCTTTACGGAGCAGATAGAGAAAGAATGGACCGCCGCACATCGCTGTCACTACTCCAACCGGTAGTTCCGTCGGACTGACAATCGTGCGCGCTACTGTATCCGCCCACACCAGAAAGATCGCTCCGCCCCAGAACGATGCGGGAAGGAGTAACCGATGATCCGCGCCAAACAGCAAGCGTAATACGTGTGGAACAATCAAGCCCACGAACCCAATCATGCCGCTGACCGAGACGATAGCGCCGACCAGAAGCGAGGACGCTAGAAAGGTCCCGCGGCGCAACAGCTCAACGTCAACCCCAAGTTGCGCGGCTCCCTCTTCCCCGAGGCTCAGCAGATTGAAACGTCGTCCTTGCATGATGAGCCACCCCGCGCCAATCAATACATAACTGCCAATCGCCGCTACGGTTCCATAATCTTGTGCGGCCAAGCTGCCCATCAGCCAGAACAACACACTGTGACTTTGGTAGAAATCCACCAACGTGTTCACTAGCATAATCAGCGCGCCACAGAATGCATTGAACACCACGCCTGTGAGCAACAAGGCGTAGGGATGCAGCCGTCCATGCGCTAAGGCAGTGCGGTAGATCAATAACATTGCAGCAATGGCGCCCAGGAAAGCGGCCAACGATACTGCAGAAATGCGTAGAAACAACGGGAGACTGGTAGCGGCGCCGACCCACACCAGCGCAAGGATGCCGCACAGCGATGCGCCGCCAGATACCCCTAAAATATGTGGACAGGCAAGTGGATTATGGAGGAGCGCTTGCAGGGCGGCCCCAGCGACTCCGAGTGCGCCGCCTACGACCGCCGACAGCAATACGCGCGGCAATCGCGTGCGAAAGACGATGACGTAATCTGGATTCTCCAGCCTAGGGACGCGCAAAGCATGCCGAAGACTTAACCGAACGGCCACAAGCGACATACACCAGAGAATTGACAGCACCAAGCAAGTAACAAGCGCACTATTCACTAACAGCCATTTGCGCTTTGTAAGATACACCATGCGTGTCCGGAAAAAGAAATTGCGCTGTCCTGCATAGCTGATGCCTTAGCGACTGTCAGCTGCCTGGGCGCCTTCTTTCGCCTCGGGGAAACATTCAGGGTGGATGAAACGAGCAATTTCCTCAAATCCTTCAGCCAGTCGAGGCCCCGGACGAAGCAGGACATAGGAACGACGATTGTACAATCGACCTTCACGTATTGCAGGTAACTCAGGGAAGTTGCGCCAGATGCCGAGACGTTGCGCTTCGTCTTTTTCTTCCGACCCCATCGAGCTATCGATGATGACTTCAGGTTGGTTAGCGACGGCGAATTCTAAACTCAGCTGCGGCCAGGGCAGGCCGGTAGTGGCCGCAATGTTCACGCCATGCGCTCGCTCGATCAACTCGTTGAGGTAAATGCCGGCGCCAACCGCGATGAGCGGATTCTGCCCCACCACCATCAGGACTCGACGTTGGGGCGCGTTGGCGAGCCGCGTTTGAATCGCCGCCATCTTGCGACGAATGTCAGTCAACAATTGTACCCCAGCGTCCTCTCGACCAATCTCGCGGGCAATCGTTGTAATGGCGGTCTCCACCTGTGCAATCGTATCCACTTGAACCACCACGACACGTAGTCCGGCTCGTTGCAACGCGGCCAGCGCTTCAGGATTATTCGGCGGCACGCCAATGACGAGGTCAGGTGCTTGGGCAATAATCACCTCGACATTTGGGGTCAAATAGGCGCCGACCCGAGGGATGGTTTCAACTTCACGAGGAAAGTCACAAAACGTGCATACGCCCGTCAGGCGCTCGCCGGCGCCGAGTGCAAAAAGCGTTTCTGTTACGGACGGCGCCAGAGAAACGATACGCTGAGCAGAGCGCCTAGGCGTCGGCTCTCCACAGACGTTACCGGGCAACCCAAGCAACCCTATCATTACAACAACCAAAAAGAATTTCATTGCTGACAATTTTTCATAGACGCAGACGGAGTGGAATGACAGGTAGTAGACAGAATGACGGCAACGCGCAAGAATTGGCCGGTCCGTTCAGTCAACAAATTCACTTGAAAGCTGTATGTAAAGATGAAGGACATTCACCTCCAACTGACCACGGATGAAGCGAATCTGATTTTAGAAGCATTAGGTAATCTTCCTTTTGTCAAAGTGTATACTCTGATCGGGAAGATTCAGGAGCAAGCCCGACAGCAATTAAGTGAAAACGACGCGTCAAGCGCAGATTCTCTCCTAGACGGTCGTGTGACGGCAAGTAAAGGATAAACCCGAGCGGGCCGGAGGCTCCTCTCTATCGTCACTACGGATCGACGCAAGGATGCATCATGATCCAGAATCTGATTCAGGCGATCGCTACACTCCTGCAAAGCAACTTGACCGGAGTCAATATCAAACAGACCCCGGTCGACGCTGCGCCGCCAGCCGATCAACTGCCAGTCCTCGCCCTTTATTCGACCAAACTGCAAGTGAATCAGAGCTTTCGAGATCGTCCGGCTGACAAAGCGCCTCGCGTCTTACCCGCGACCCAACTTGTCGCGCTCAGCCAGAAGCGTGGACCCTACCCCCTGGCGCACACTCCATTACCGGGAACGCTACTCATTCAGACTGTGCCCGATACAGGAAAGGCTGCTCAACCTTTAGCCGAAGGCGCTGATTACACGCTTGATACCCAGGCGATTCCTGCCTCACTCACCGTGACGTTCGGCGCCGTGTTGAAAAGTAACAGCCAGATCTCCCTCGCCTATGCGTTTCAGGGCGTCACGTTTACACAGGATATCGAACAAGAGCTGCTAATCGACATCTATGCCGCCGATCCCATTTCCGCCGAACAATGGGCGTCGCTGAGCAGCGCCATTATCCTTGCTAGTCATGATGACTTGCTGACCACATACAACAGTCTGACGAAGACCCAGTATCAGGCAAAAGATTTCTCCTCCGTCCATACGATCAAGCAACTGCAGTTGCTTGAAGGAATCGTCAATACTGCGTCAACAATCAGCAGGTCGCAGTTAACATTCCGAGTCACTGGTCAATTGCAACTAATTAAAGAAATCCGCGAAGGGGCGGCAGTCATTCGCGAGATCCCGCTGTCTTCAACAATTGGCTAACTGGGGCGTGGTGATAGGAACAGAGGAGAGACAGTCACGGTATTTGGTGAAGCTCGTGCTCCTGGCAATCATCAGCCTAGCAAAATACCGCTGGCGATGAGCAATCTTCTGTGTTCCACGCGTTCGGGGAGGTTGATTTTGAGTACATCGATGGTTGCCCTTCCGATCGCCGTGCGACCGATCACCACTGGGCCATTCCATTCGAAATGTACATCCCACTCGTCCTGGCGAGGATGAAACAGCCGAGTGAGCTGTCCAGTTTCCGGATCAATACCTGCGATATTCGGACCCTTGTACGCGTTATCTCCATAGCAGCTCAGTGCGAGGTTATCTTCAGCCGTCGGACCGTGGTGTTTCTCAGCAATAATATGATCGACCTGAAACGGTAGGGCATCGAACTGTTGAGGGACATGGCAGTATTCGCATGTACTTCCCGCCCTCCGCCAGACGAGCTGCCGTAGTGATTCATCCATGCATCACAACGCAGATGACATCTCGCGCAGAGATACTCTCGCTTTGGCCTGCAGCAAATTCAGAAACTGGCCGACGCGCAGGTATTTCTCCATCTCCATGCGCTCGGCTTCACTCAGGGTGTCAGCGCGGTTTTTCTCGGCAAGGTCACTCATGCGCTCTAGGGCGGTCTGGTCGAATTTCAATTCGAGGATAGCCCGTGCGGACTCTGGTGGCAAACCTGGTTGATCAGGAGAAATAACATGAGCCAGAATATCTGCTTCTGTGATAGTGTTTGGAATCATCTTTGCCATGTTTGCCATGTTGCTACTTGTATCACAGGGCGGTCACCGTCATCCAGAGGAGAAAAAAAGGAAACTGGCAAATCATATTTGATACCGACAAGAAGCCACGAGGCTCCCTGGGTGCAGAGTCAGCCTGTGCAGCTCGCTTTAGTCACGCTTGTGAAAACGGAGACTCCAGCATAGATTGGGAAAGCTTATTGCGAGCAGGGGTATCGGTTGACCGAGGCGCTCAGCCTCTCGGAGTACATTACGCGACGGTCAGCCGACGGCTGCGCCACTGCTAAGAATCAACCTATGATACGTAAGTGCAAGATCTAACCCAGAATGCAGTTTCTTGAAGAAATCGTCAATACAGCGTCAACAATAAGCAAGGCGCAGTTGAAATTCCGAGTCACTGGTCAATTGCAACTGATCAAAGAAATCCGCGAAGAGGCGGCAGTTATTCGCAAGACCTCGCTTTCGTCAACGGTCGGCTGATTTCCTTAGAGCGGGTTGCATTTGTCTTTTCCCATTGATTCACCCTTCGACAGGCTCAGGGTGAACGGAAAAAGCTTTCCCACTAAGGAAAAGCCCGTTCGTGCTGAGCTTGTCGAAGCACGAGAGACCCCGCGCCTTAGTAAATCCAATTTCAATTTGCTTATATGTCGCTACTTTGGCAGTCTGGTTGCTCGGGCGCTGGCCATGCTGATGTTGTCCCGAGAAGGAAAGACCGAAACGATGTCCCTTTGTTCTTGCAGTCCCCGTAGTTTCTCTTACCTGCGCCCTGACCTCGCTCGTTTGGGGTCAAAAAAGTCATCCCGTACCCTCCACACCGCCGGGGCATCCAACTTTTCGCCTTCAAATATGGTTTGGCGACTCGTCTTATCCCTTCGGTCTTTGAGATAACGTGTCAGGTTCATCCAGCGAATAGTCTCCTCACTGGTTGTTTCATCTTTCTGACGGATGACAAGGTAAACATCTACCGGCTGGCTGGTCCAGTAGGCGAGGTGGCGTTCGTTCGTTACGTCGAAGGTCTCGCTGCCGTCGCTTTTGCGGGTGCGCAGGTAGGAGTTTCCGCTCTTGAGCTGGACGTAAATCTTCTTCCCGCTGGCCTTGCCGTCGTTGTCCTTGAATTCCACTTCGCCATCAATGCCGTGATCGAACATAGGCACGGGGCGGAAGATTTGGTTGGCCTCGCCACAGGTGGCCATCATGTGGCCGATGAGGATTTGCTCCAGCGCCTGTGCGTCGAGTTCGCGGGTGGTCGTCTCGTCCATCGCCAGAATCTTACGGGCAACTGGATCGCTTTTAAGCCGCCTCTCGATAAAGTCCATGAGCGGAACTTTCTCGTCGCACCCCTGGCAGGTGATGAAGTCTTTCTTTGCTTCGAGGCGCTCCCGCACGGCGTCGAGATCCTTCACCGGCTTCGCGCACTCGGAATTGGGGCACACATAGCGCCGGTCGCGTGTGACCTCGAAGGCGTATTTCGCCAGATGCCGGTGGACATACTCGATGAAGATCACTTTCAGTTCGTCCGGCACGGCCACATCGAAGTAGAGGCTAATCGTTGCCTCGCCTTCGCCTTGCTTGTTGTCGATCTTCAGTCCCAACGTGTGGCCCTTGTGCGACGCGAATTCCGCCGCGTTGCGCCACAGCTCCCGGTGCTCGAACTCCTGGCTATACCAGAGGCGCACTATGAGTGTGGTCCACACCGTCTGCCACTCGCCGCTGAAGGTGTAGGAGACGAAAATGTTCGGATCACGCGGGATGTCCTTCTCTCGTCGGTATTGGGAGGGAAACACCAGATGTCGCCCGTGCGGCGTGTCCTCGGCGATGCAGAGTGAGTGATCGAGAAACGTCTGCACCAGCGCGCGCAGGAGCAGTTCCTCATCGGGGCGATGTTTCAATCGTTCCACGCCGGTGAAGTCGAACTGCGGTTGGTAAATGTCTGCCTCCAGCACAGAGCCGATCTCGTCCGTATGGGCGCGGGCGGCCCGGATGATGGCCCCAGCGTAACCATTCAACAGGTCGGGGCGCAGCAGCACCAGATCGCCAAACTTCAGCGGACGGGCCAGGCCGTGATTGGCCAGCAGCGTCACCGCCGTGCGCACCTCGGACTCG
>CAZUFQ010000206.1:1304-9447 GCA_964618735.1 uncultured Enterobacteriaceae bacterium | reverse complement strand
CCCTTCAATGTTGTTACGCAGCAACAACTGGCATCAGATAAATAGCCATCCCTAGGTTTCCTTGAGTATGCATCGCCGTTGGCCCCTACAGCTGTGTCTGTTATGGGTTGTCATTTTTCCACTTTCTTTTCCTGCTTTTGCCCAAGACACCAGCCGTCGCAGCCCAGTCGTGATCGCAGTGGAAAAAGCGAGCCCCTCTGTCGTCAGCATCCTTGCTGCTCAAGTGACCGAACACCAGCGGAGCCCGTTTGGCGGCAATCCATTCTTTGATGATTTCTTTCGCGACTTTTTTGGGCCGTTTGAGCAACGGCAAACCGAACAGAGTCTGGGCTCAGGAGTCGTCATCCGACAGGATGGGTATGTGCTTACCAATGAACATGTCGTCGTACAAGCAGAGAAAATCTTCGTCCAACTCTCCGATGATCGCAAAGTGAGTGCGCACCTTGTGGGCTCCGACTCTGACTCCGACCTCGCGGTCCTCAAAATTGACGACAGCAAATCTTTACCGTATCTTCCACTCGGCAATTCTGATGATTTGATGATCGGCGAGACGGTCATCGCAATCGGTAACCCTTTCGGACTTTCACACACAGTGACAACCGGCGTCGTCAGCGCCCTGAATCGCTCGCTTAATACCGATGGAAGAACGTACTACGATTTTATCCAGACCGACGCCTCTATTAATCCCGGCAACTCCGGCGGTCCGCTGCTCAACATTAAAGGCGAATTGATCGGCATCAACTCGGCCATTTACGGCAAGGCTCAGGGCATTGGCTTTGCGATTCCCATTTCTCGCGCCAAACGCATCGTTCAGGAGTTGATCACTCATGGCGCAGTAGAAGCGCCCTGGATTGGGGTAGTTGTCCAAACGGTGACGCCAGAATTGGCCTCTCATTTTTCACTAAAAGAGAAACAGGGCGTGTTGGTGCGTGGGATAGAACCGGGCAGCCCAGCGGAAAAAGCTGGACTCCAACGGGGAGACGTTTTGCTCCAACTCAATGGTCGTCTGCTCCGGTCTGCGGAAGAATACCTACAACGCGAACGCGAGTTCAGTAGTGGAGACACACTGAAACTGCGAGTCATGCACGACCAGAACACAGCAGATGTTTCTATCACCGCCTCACGCTTTCCGCAGGAGAGAGCGGACGAGCTTGCCTGGCAGTTGCTTGGCGTCACTGTCAGTGAAAGCAACGACGGGCTTGAGGTCAAGAAAATACGCCCAGGCAGTCCTGCCGAACGCATTGGCGTTGAACGAGGAGACACCCTTATGGGACTCTCCGGTGCGCCGACCAAGACGTTGGCGGAATTCCGTCGCAAGCTCATCGAGGTGCGGCTGAGTCAAAGCATTCTGCTTTCCATCGCACGCGGACAACAGCTTTACCACGTCACCATTCCTTTGGATCAAGGATAACTTGGCTTAGTCTTTTGTTCCGATGAAGATGAGTGATGTCATTTTGAGTCTTTCATAGCACGGCGCGCTAAGCCCGTGGGCAGAAACAAAAGGTGCCTCACTGTCCGTCATTCCCGCGCAGGCGGGAGTACAATTTTCTAGATCGCAGAAAGAGTTCCCTCGTTAGAGAAATAGCCCAGGACCGTGCAAGATATAGTGCGATCTGGTATAGGGATATACGGTGAAAAGCGAGGTTTTTAATGACTCTCAAAGAAGCATACCTCATTATCCAAAATCATGAAAAGGATTTGTTCTTACAGGCCGATCACATCTGCATTATGCAAGAGCACCACACCATCGATACCTGCCCCTTGGTCTCCTGGGAAAAAATAGGGAACGAGCAGATAGCCAATCCTTACGCCGTGTATACAGAATTCGACGCCAAGAGGGATAAACCCGAGCAGCTTAAGCAGCGATGTGCAGGCAGCGGTTCGCTCAAGCCGCCGCCCAAGGCCTAGTCTACAACGGACCTTGGATAGACAACCTGCGACTTTACAATATATGTTGCAAACTAACGTAATCACAAAAACAAAGGAGAGAGCACACAGGATGCGTTGTGTTCACTGCCTTCGTACTGTATCCGAAGACAATCTTACGGAAGATCATTGGTTGCCTGTAGCATGGTATCCAAGCACCACACCGCGCAACCTCGAAAAGTTATCGTTTCCTGCTTGTCGATGTTGCAATAACCGCTATGGCAAGATTGAGGATCAGTTGCAGTCACGATTGGCACTTGCTCTCGACCCAACAGAACCGGCGGCGCAAGGCATCGTACAATCAGTTCACCGTGCAATCGATCCTAAGAAGGGAAGAGACGGTAGAGACAGTAGGATGAGGGCGGCCCGCAAAAAGGCGCTATGGAAAGACCTTTTTCCTGCTCGTTTGGCACCGAGTTACGCGACGATTCCAGGATTGGGGCCGTATTCTAATATTCCACTCGATGACCAGATTGCTTTCGGAGTCGAGGCTGAAAGCCTCGAAGCTTTTGTCCAAAAGCTCGTTCGAGGTCTCGCATACATTCAGCTCGAGCGCTACGTTGAATCTACGTATGAGATCGAGATGCACCTGCTTCAAAACGAAGACGCGCATGTCTTTACCGACCTGCTCGATGGGTTCGGAATAACATTAGATCGAAGTCCAGCCATCCGTGCCCGCATTGCTCGTAATCCCGCCGACCCAATTTCTGCGCTTCATGAGTTCATTATCTGGGAACGCTTTACAATTTACGCACTTTCAAGCCCTCGACTAAATGTCTAGGATTCCTGTCTTTGCTTTTTCTGTCGGGGAGTAGTCCGGCTTTTCCTAAAACTCTGAACATGCTTCAAGGCACATAAAAACGAATTGTTGCTGCTAGCGCTACTGCCCTTTCTTGCGCTGTTGCTTTTGTGTACATAGTCACTCTATTGACGGGTATATTGTCCTGGCTATGCAGAGGAGGAGAAAACCATACGCGCCTTTCTTTCTCTTATCGCTCGGTTAATTGGCTACGACACCGAGCAGAACGTACCGCAAAATGAGGCCGAAGCGACCACGTGGTATCGCAAAGCTTCCCAAGGGGATGCTGAGGCGCAATACACGCTTGGCAACTTGTATTACAACGGCGCGGGCATCTTGCGCGACGATGCCGAAGCGGCCGTGTGGTACCGGAAAGCAGCTGACCAAGAGCACGCTCAAGCGCAGTTCCAGCTTGGTTTCATGTATTACGCGGGGTGGGGCGTCCCGCAAGATTATGCAGAAGCGGCCACATGGTACCGGAAAGCAGCTGCCCAAGGGGACGCTGAGGCGCAATACAGGCTTGGCGGCATGTATGACTCAAGACGGTACGACTACGTGCAAGGCGTACCGCAGGATGATGCGGAAGCGGTGACGTGGTATTGCAAAGCTGCCGAACAAGGACATGCTCAAGCGCAGATCAGCCTCGGGTTCATGTACGAAATGGGGCGAGGCGTATTTCAAAACTACGCCGAAGCGGTCACGTGGTACCGTAAAGCTGCCGAACAAGGGAAGACTGAGGCGCAGTACTACCTCGGGGTCGCATACGACAAGGGACGAGGCGTGTTTCAAAACTACGCCGAAGCAGTCACGTGGTACCATAAAGCAGCTGACCAAGGGGATGCTCAAGCACAGTACAGCCTCGGAGTTATATACGACACGGGGCGGGGCGTCCCGCAAGACTACGTACAAGCCCACATGTGGCACAACCTTGCGGCCTCTCGTCTCCCTGCTGGCCCTGAGCAGGAGGAAGCGGCAAAAACACGCAATGCAGTTGCGGCCAAGATGACCCTCGCGCAGATCGCGGAAGCGCAACGACTAGCCCGCGAATGGAAACCGACAGCTCCGCCGCAAACGCCGCGTTAAGTGGCATAAGAAATGAAAATGACAAAGATGCGCGCGTCAAAGTCGGGCTGTGTAAGACTGAGGGAACGTTGCAGGGAAATTCGGGTTATAATGAGCATGGCGCTATGCTGCGCACTATTACAGGCGCGCTCTCGTGGCGCCGCGCCAACGGCCCGAATATCAAAATTCTTTCGGTAAGCCTGCCTGTTTAAGAATTCCATTTGCCGTGTGGCGGGAGAGAATTTTGTTGTCAACTGGGAAATAGCGGTTGGTGAGGGGACTGAACCACATCTCGTGATCGCCTTTGCCCTGGCGGTGGAAATAGCACCCTCGCGCCCGGAGAATACGTTTCACGTCGGGCGCGTAGTCTGCCATTTTGCTAGTGACGGAGCGAGATAAGCTGTTCGCGATGCGCAATCAGGTTGACAGGCACGTCGCCGATCGTGACGCCTACCAAAGCATCATTCGCTTCCAGCAGTTCGGGGATCATAACGGTAAGTTTGTCTGCCAAAGCTTCCACAGTGTCAGCTTCCGTGATAAGCCCAGGGACATCGTCGCTGGTTGCAACCCAAACACCGGCTTCGGCGTCCCATTCAGCGTGTACCGTGATCTGCTTTGGTAGCATTTAAGAAAAGTTCTAGGCGGATGACCACACCTTGTCAATCGCACAAGTTAGCACCGGCTAGGCACACGCTCTTCGCCATGAGCGCGGATTCTTGCAAGACTGACCCTTTCCCTTTGAATTTCTCTTGGGTGAGCCCTAGTCCCCGTCCAGGTCCGCAACTGTTCTTCACTCTTCCTGAGTTCTTCATCCCACTTATCGACAAGCGGGGGAACATCAAGGTCTGCAATGAGGAAGCGGATCACGTGCTCTATCGTCACCCCACCCGTGGGAATATGCAACGTGTTCGGCGAGAAACCATCTCGAACGCCTTGGAACTCACGGTGACACTGGACATGATGACGGCTGTAGGGAAAGTCAGGATCAATAGGCCGTGAGTGCCCGTCAAAGAATGCCAACGTTGTTTTCTCTTGCTTAACGCTCCGAATGAAGAAGCGGAGGCGAGAGCGAGTGAGCACCTTATTCAAGGTTCGATTCAGATGATCCTGGAAGGTCTGGAAAGCTTCGCGCGGAGTCCTGGCTGGAAGAGGCACGAGGTGAGCCTACCCTGTTCAGTGATCCAGGAGCGCAGCAAGCATGGATAGATGGGCAAGGTAGCCGTTTGATCCTGTTCGGGGAATTGTCTTTTCCCGGAGTCCTTGCAGATACTCCTCTCCACTCATCCCAAGCCCTTCACGTGCATCTCTGTTGATGAGAGCAAGGAGTTCCTCATCTGAGAGTTCAATAAAACCATCCTCTACCGGTTCCGGGGTTTCCGTTAGTTCTTTAGCTACAGCTTGGGCCTTCACAAGAAAGTCTCCTTGTAACAACAAAAATCTCCAAAGCACTTAAAATATGTTGTTACATTCACATGTATAGCACGCCAAGGGAACTCGTGACAAGAAGAAAAGGAACTTGAGTAGATAGGTAGAAATTCTCAAGAAATAAGAAGTCAAGTCTTGCATCAACACATTGGCAGAGTAAAGCAAACAATGAAGGAAAAAATGCGGATTGCAAGATCTGACCCCTTTCCTTTGTCAAAAAAATTGACCCAAGAGAAAGCGGACGAGCTTGCCTGGCAGTTGCTTGGCGTCACTGTCAGTGAAAGCAACGACGGGCTTGAGGTCAAGAAAATACGCCCTGGAAGTCCCGCTGGACGCATTGGCGTTGAACGAGGAGACACCCTTGTGGGACTCTCTGGGACGCCGACCAAGACCTTGGCGGAATTTCGTCGCAAGCTCATTGAGGTGCGGCTGAGTCAAAGCATTCTGCTCTCCATCGCGCGCGGACAACAGCTTTACCACGTCACGATTCCTCTGGACCAAGGCTGAGCTGCTGAGGAGCCTAAATCATGTGGCGATGGTTAGCCCATCTCCCATCTCCCGGCTATGCGACCTTCAATTTAGTCTCGACGTGCACTTCTAACCCGGCTCGGGCCAACAGATTAATGAGCTTGTCAATACTAAACCGACTGATCTCACCCTTGAGGAGGTTGCTGATGCGGGGTTGGGTTTCCCCAAAGAACGTCGCTGCTTCCGCCTGTGTCCAGCCTCGCTCCTGAATGTACTTCCGTAAATCCAGCATCAAATCGGCTCGCATCTTCAGATTGGCCGCTTCCTCAGCCGCAAAGCCGAGATCCTCGAACACATTCTCACTGCCGCGTATGACTTGGAGCCTTTGCCTTCGCTTGATGGAACCGGTGCGCGCGTTGTGCTTCTTCGTGGCGTTGCTGACCAAGGGCAATGTCTCGCTTGCTGGTCTTTCGGGTTTTCTTCTGGAAGGCATGGAGCACATAGACGGCCTCCTGAAACTTGGCAATATAAAACACTCGGTACGCATTGTCGGTCTGGAGGCGTAGCTCATAGGTCCCAGGCCCAATGATGGGCATCGGTTTGAAATCGCTTGGTTCGTCCTCGCGTTGGACGGCCCGTAATTCAAAGCCTGCTCTGCGTCGGGCTTCGGCGGGAAACTGGCGCAGGTCCTCACGCGACGATCCAACCCAGGTCAGCGGCTTCTCCCTCATCCCGACCATGCCAGATCAGGTATACTGCGATGTTCAGGAGTCGTCAAGTTGCACGGTTGTTCGGGTTCGGATCGTTCAGATTCCTGATCGCCAGGGATCGGATCTCTGGGTATCCGAGCGCTCGCTCCAGAATCTGCCGTGAGATCGCCCAGAATACGGCGACTTCGCCCGCGTGGGGCAATTGAAAGTGAGACACGGCCCCGTTCTGAATGAGCACGCGACGACGGACCTTCTCTGTTAGGTGCTCCACACGAAGCGAATCCGGGACCGACCGGGTCAGCTGATACAGGTCCATGCCGAATTCCTCGAACTGCGGAAGCTCTGACAGAAAGGTGTCTCGGTCCATCTCGAGGTCGTACGATAGATTCCGAACCCGCAGGAGCCGAGCTGCGTCAGTCGTTGTCAGCGGGACCGGCGCCTGCCACCACTGGATCGTGCGGTGGGGCCAATGATTCACCAGCCAGATGATCCGTGCGCTCGGATCGAGAAGGTAGGCGAGCACGCGAGAGGTACAGGGCGCGAGCGCCAGACAAAATGAGCCGTCGTCTTGCTCGTTGATGAAGGAATCTGTCTGCTCGCTGTTCATAGTCTCCAGATTCAAGCCTAACTATTGATTAACTTGTCATTTCGCCCTGATAATGAGATATTGGGCTAGTTTTCGGGCAAAAATACAAAAACCGATTATCAACACTTTCAAGGCAACACAACGAGATCTGATATGCCTGCTGCCACGAGAAGTCAACACCAAGACCCCCCAGCAATCAGCTTCGTGCCCCGTTTTATCCCTCCTCCCTTCACCCCAAATACTCCTCTGCAGACTATCTCATCTACTTTGTCTAGTTTTGAGAAATAAGGGCTCAAATGTGATGTTGATCAAAGAAGGTAAGGAATAAGCGCGGCGACGCGGCGACGATAATCCGCATAAGCATCACCAAACTCTTGACTGAGCCATCTTTCTTCAATGCTCAGTTTACGCCAGAGCGCCCCTAATGCGATCGCCACCGCCAGAACACCTCTCCACTCGTCACGAGCAATTGCGGAGCCTACGAAGCCAAGAAGAATTCCCGTATAGATCGGATGCCGAACGTATGAGTATGGGCCAGAGGCAATCAGTTCGTGATCCTGCTTGATCGTCACAGCGCTACTCCAGTTGGCGCCAATATGCAGACGCGCCCAAACACTAAACAGCAATCCGCTCGCAGTGATTGCCGCACCGATCCAGAAGGCGCTGACGGCATCAGAAAAAAGGCGGACTGCCAAGATCGCGAGTGGCGCAGAGGGCAACCCCAACAGGAGCGCGGCAAAGATCAGCGGCCCGACATGTGAAAGGTGAGACCCGAAGGACTCGCGCCGGATGGATTGCTTTGAACCCAAGGATGCGACCCACCAGTAGATTGCCCATAGCATCCACATAGCTGGAACAAGATAACGATAGATAGGGTTCACAGCAGAAACCTTTGGAGACTCACGGTCCGCCTCAGCCGTCACAGCCCAATTGTCTCGTTTCGCATTCGCTCAGAACTGCTCGCGGATCACGGTCAGACTGGAGGCGGGGGTTAGGCGCTTTCAGATATTTTCCCAGGAATCCAAGCACCCGCTGCCCATAGGCCTCGGGGACGAACTTGTACAGATCCTCATGCGCCGCACCTTCGACAGCCCAGAACTCTTTGGGCTCATTAGCCGCTTCGAAGAGCCGGCGCGCCTCTTCAAGACGCGTGTGTTGATCTTCCGT
>CAZUFQ010000206.1:0-1294 GCA_964618735.1 uncultured Enterobacteriaceae bacterium | reverse complement strand
GGGGGCCGGGGGGGGAGGACGGCGGTGCCGGGCGGCCCGGCTCGGGGTCGGGGATGGCCAAGCCCCGCCGGAGCGCCAACACCAGCCCGCCGCGCGCCCGCGGAGCCAGGCAGCCCACGTGCTCGCCCACCGAAACCGCCTGGTCGCGGCCGCTCCTAGGGTCGAAGGTGTGGACGAGGAAACCCTCGATATCCACCCAGTGCAGGACGCCGTGACGCGCGTCCCAGACCGGCCCCTCTCCCAGGAGGGCAGCCACTCCCCCTAACGATTGGCCAATAGCTGCGATCTTTTGACATTGGAAGGTTGTGTGAAGCAGCGCGACCGCTGCTCGCGCATTGGCAGATTCGAGGTAACCGAAGGTGATGTATTGCCCAGGACTCTCTCCGTGGGCCTGAAAGTCAAACAAGAGCGAGGAGTACCCAGCCTGCCGCAACAGGCGGGCGCGCTCGATCATGCTCCGACGGTCAGCGCGGATCCCGTGCATGAGCAGGATACACGGTGCACCTGCTTTGGCGCGCACGAACCAGCCGCTGAGGCCGATGAACTCAACAGCGACCGCATTGAGGTCGGACGGAGGCGGTCCAACAAGATGAAGCCTCGGTGCGGATAGCGCAGAACCGACAGCATAGCAGGCAACGGCTGCTACAAAAACTGCTGCAAGCAAGGCTCCTAATAGAACCCCTCGCCGCCTCTTTTTCCTCTTATGCCTAACCATCGATTCACTTGCTATTTTGCCTTACGAAGGCATGCGAAAGACGGGCAATTGCCAGCCCCACCAAATAGCAAGCAACCGGAGCGCAGCAACCAGAACCACTCCGGCCCCGAACGCCCACGAACGCTTCATCCCAGCCGCCTGTAGGAGCAGATAGAGAGCAATGCCCCCTATAGCGGCAGTTGCGTAAATGTCTCGCCGCAGGAGAAGGGGAATCTGCGCCGTGATGACATCCCGCAAGACGCCTCCGGCAACGCCAGTCATCGTGCCCAGCAGCACCACGATGAGCGGCGGGCGCTGCAAAGCTTCCGCCACCTGAGCGCCAGACATCGCAAACAGCGCCAACCCAAGCGCGTCGGCCACGAGGAGTGCATTGCCAGGCAGCGGCAATACCCGCACATAACCAACGGTAAACAAAGCAGACACAATAATGACAGTCAGATACGTTGCATCAGTGATCCAGAAGATCGGATGTCGATTCAAGAGGAGATCACGGATGGTGCCGCCTCCAACGGCCGTAAGAGCTGCAAGCACGATGACCCCAAAGAGATCCAGCCCCGTCCGACCCGCCGCGAGTGCGCC
>CAZUFQ010000205.1:0-9467 GCA_964618735.1 uncultured Enterobacteriaceae bacterium | reverse complement strand
CGGCTACTTAACCTCGGTCAATCCTGCGTGGGAACAGAAGTGGGGAAGCAGTTGGGAGCAGATTCGCGGGTATAATATCTGGACCGATCCGCAACTCGCCGCGACACCGCTACACGCGGCCTTGGAACGCTTGGTGCAGTACGGAGGGGAAAGTCCTTCGGTCGAGCTAGAATATGATATGCAACGCATGTGCGCCGAGGGGAGCCGTCGCTGGACCTCCTTGCGCTTCTATGCGATCCAGGACGAGAACGGCAAGGTCACGCAACTGGTGGGCTTGGACGAAGACATCACCGAGCGCAAGCAGGCCGAGGAAGCGCTGCGCCAGAGCGAGGAGCGCTTCCACCGCATGGCTGCCAACCTCCCCGACGGCATGATCTATCAGTTCCTCTTGCGCCCTGATGGCTCGGTGGCCTTCCCCTATATCAGCCCCAGTTGCCGAGAACTCTACGAACTGGAGCCCAAAGAAATCCAAAACGATCCGGCCTTTATTTTTTCTATAATCCATCCTGAAGATAGCGCCGCTGTCGATGAGTCCATCGCGCTCTCGGCGCAGACCCTGTCTCCGTGGCGCTCGGAGCTTCGAGTCATCACCAAATCGGGCGCCCGTAAGTGGATCCAAGGTGCGTCGCGTCCGGAAAGACAACCCAACGGCGACATTCTTTGGGATGGTTTGTTGATGGATATCACCCCGCGCAAGCAGCTAGAGGCTGCACTTCATCAGGCCAGAGAGGCCGCTGAAGTTGCTAACCGCGCCAAGTCCGAGTTCCTGGCCAATATGAGCCACGAGATCCGCACCCCCATGAATGGTATTCTGGGCATGAACGGCTTGCTATTAGATACTGAGCTGACAGTCGAGCAGCACGAGTATGCGACTACTGTACAGAGTTCAGCCGAAGCTCTGCTAAGCATTCTCAACGACATCTTGGACTTCTCCAAAATTGAAGCGGGGAAGCTCGACTTAGAGCAGGTTCAGTTCAGCCTACGGGAGAGCCTCGGCGACGCCCTCAAGACCATGGCCCTGCGCGCCCATGAAAAGGGATTAGAACTCCTTTACGAAGTACAACCCGAGGCGCTCGACGCGGTCGTGGGCGACCCCACTCGGCTGCGCCAAGTCGTGGTCAATCTGGTAGGCAATGCCATCAAGTTCACCGCCAAGGGAGAGGTTGGGGTGCATGTCGCTCAGGAATGGGTTAACAGAGAAGAAATTGCCCTGCACGTGCAGATCACCGATACGGGCATTGGCATTCCCCTTGACAAACAACAACACATCTTTGCCGCCTTCTCGCAGGCCGACACCTCTACGACTCGCCAATACGGCGGCACCGGCTTGGGGCTGAGCATCTCGCGTCAGTTGGTAGAGTTAATGAGCGGACAAATCTGGGTGGAGAGCACCCCCGGCCAAGGTTCTACCTTTCACTTCACCGTACGGTTAGGTCGAGGACGGACCTCTGCTGTACCTGCTCTGCCTGACGTCAACCAACTTCACAGCCTGCGGGTGCTCGTGGTGGACGACAACGCCACGAACCGCCGCATCCTCTACAACCAGCTCCGTGCGTGGGGCATGCAGCCTACACTCGCTGGCACTGCGCAAGAGGCTCTTCGTCTGCTGCATGAGGCCACAGAACAGAGACAGTTCTTCCCACTGATCCTGACCGATGCGCATATGCCCGAGATGGACGGCTTTACGCTAGTCGAGCGCATCAGGCAGAACCCCCAGCTGGCTAGCGCCGCGACCTTGCTGTTGACTTCCTCCCAGCAAACCGCCGATGTAGTGCGCTGTCGACAATTAGGCATCGCGGTGTATCTCATTAAACCGATCAAGCCGGCTGAATTACAGCACGCGCTTTTGCGGGCCCTAGGACAAGAAGGGCAGATGAGGCGCAAGTCGGCCCTTTACCCGAGGGCTCAGCAGAAGCAACGGACTTTGCGCATTCTGTTAGCCGAAGACAACGTGGTTAATCAGAGACTCGCAGTACGTCTACTCGAGAAATGGGGCCATAAGGTGCAGGTGGTAGGCAATGGGAAAGAAGCGCTTGCCATGGTGGAGCGAGCGTCGTTCGATGTCGTACTGATGGACGTGCAGATGCCTGAGATGGATGGGCTAGAAGCTACAGCTTCGATCAGGGCCCGTGAGCACGCCACCTCTCTTCACCTCCCCATCATTGCGATGACGGCGTATGCGATGAAAGGAGATAAGGAGCGCTGTCTGGCGGCAGGAATGGATGACTATATCTCCAAGCCCTTAAAGATCGAAGAACTCCGCTCTGCTTTGGTGCGCATCAATGTCGTCCCTGCCGTTTACCATGAAGTTACCGTCCCTCCTCTCTCTCTTGTATCTGAAGAAGGAGACAGAGTAGAGCTGTAGATCTGCCTAGAAACACCAAGGATTCAAGAGTTACAGGGGCGCAGCATGTTGTGTCCCTACCTATGGCGAGATCCTTCCTAAAGTCAGAATTTTGTTATGCATCCAAGCATTCCTGTCGGAATGCGCCAATTTCATTTTCAGTGCAGAGTTTGTCTCGAAATCTGCGGGACACGAGAAACCCCCAGCCTGAAGGTAAAGGGAAACAGGGGCAAGTCCTTTCATCGAACAGGACCTTGTACCAAAGAGCAGTTGACAGTCGAGAAACAGAGCCATTAAGATGTTTTAGCTTTCCCAATTACACCTTGATATAGAGGCAGGAGGACTATGGAAAACACGCGCCGTGTCGTCATTACCGGCGTGGGGCTCGTTACCCCCCTGGGCACTGGAGTAGACAAAAACTGGCAAGCGGTAATGGAAGCTCGGTCCGGCACAGGTCCAGTCACACGCTTTGAGGCGTCTGATTTTCCTACACGTATTGCCGGAGAGGTGAAAGATTTTCGCGCCGAAGATTTTATTGAAAAAAAAGAGATCAAGAAGATGGATCTCTTTATTCAATATGCCGTCGCCGCCGCACACATGGCCATGGAAGAATCGCGCCTTTCCATCACCGCCGATAATGAGGATATGGTCGGGGTGATTGTAGGAGTCGGTATTGCGGGGTTATCGAGTATCGAGGAGTACCATAATCTCTTTCTCGAATCGCGACTGAAGAAAGTATCTCCGTTCTTTATTCCGAGGCTGATTGCCAACTTAGCGCCTGGGCAAATCTCGATCCGACATGGAGCTAAGGGCATCAACTACACGACCACGAGCGCCTGTTCCTCTGGCGCCCACGCTATCGGTGAGGCCTTTCGACTGATTCGGCTCGGGGAGCAGGATGCAATGATCGCGGGTGGAGCAGAGGCGGCGCTCACCCCACTGGGCTTGGCTGGGTTCATTGCGATGAAAGCGGTTTCTTCCAGAAATGATGAGCCTGAGAAAGCGAGCCGTCCCTTTGATCGTACTCGCGATGGCTTCGTGATGGCGGAGGGCGCAGGCATTTTGGTGCTTGAAGAGCTAGAGCAAGCCAAGAAACGTGGCGCCAAAATTTACGCTGAGGTTGTTGGCTATGGCGCAAATGCGGATGCGTACCACATGACAGCGCCCTCTCCTAATGGAGAAGGCGCCATGCGTTGTATGCAACTCGCGCTGCGCAGTGGTCACATCAATCCTCTCGAAGTTGATTATATCAACGCGCATGGCACCTCGACGCCATACAACGACGCGACGGAAACGCAGGCGATCAAACGTGTATTTGGTGAACACGCCGCACGGTTGGCGGTCAGCTCGACAAAATCCATGACTGGACATCTGCTCGGCGCTGCCGGTGGTGTGGAAGGCGTGTTTTCAGCGCTTGCGCTTCATCATCAATGTATGCCACCGACAATCAACTACGAAGAGCCGGACCCAGAGTGCGACCTGGACTATGTGCCTAACGCACCTCGTCGGGCGCCAATCCGCGTCGCGTTGTCGAATTCGTTCGGCTTTGGCGGCACGAATGCGTGTCTCGCATTCCGCAGATGGACCGAGTAATTCTCGGACCTCTCTGCGGCAAATCTGGCTTCGCCCTCGAAAAGAAAGGGGTTGCGCATGGGCGCACGTATTGTCGGCACCGGTTCGGCTGTTCCTGCAACGCGATTGACGAATGAAGAGCTGTCGAAACGAGTAGACACAAATCACGACTGGATCGTTACGCGCACGGGTATTCACGAACGACGTGCAATGAAGCAAGGAGAAAGTCTCCTCGATTTGATGTACGAAGCGAGCCTCCAGGCACTCAAAGTCGCGGGGATGCGTGCTCAAGATTTACAAGCCATCGTCGTCGCTACTGTTTCAGGAGAATATTATTTCCCTTCCACAGCCTGCCTGCTCCAGGCTCGCCTGGGAGTAGATAATATCCCGGCTTTCGATGTTGGGGCGGCGTGTGCAGGATTTGTGTATGGCATGTCCGTCGTACACAGCTATGCCAAGAGCGGTGATTATGATCGCATGCTGCTGGTTGGCGCAGATGCCTTGAGTTCAATGGTGAACTGGAAAGACCGAGCAACGTGTGTGCTGTTCGGTGATGGCGCCGGCGCCATCGTTTTAGATAATCAACCTGACGATCGTGGGTTACTCAGCACTGTGGTGGAATCCAGCGGCGCGTTCTGGGAATTGCTCTATGTACGCTCTGGTCATCGTCTCACTTTTGATGAGCCTGGAGAGATGCCCGAAGGGTGGGGTATCAAAATGAAAGGGCCGGAACTCTTCAAAGTCGCGGTGCGCGCCCTCTCCGATGTCGCATGCAAAGCGCTCGAACGGTCCGGCCTCACGCCGCAAGACGTTCATCTCATTGTGCCGCATCAGGCGAACTTCCGTATTATTCAAGCGGTGGCAGAGCGCCTTGGGCTGGGAATGGATAAGGTGTACTGCAACGTCCAGCGTCTCGGCAACACTTCAGCGGCGTCTATCCCTATCGCTCTCGATGAAGCAGTGCGTGAAGGGAAAATCCATGACAACGACATCATCGTGATGAATGCGTGCGGAGGAGGGCTGACCTGGGGAGCATCAGTCGTGCGGTGGTAACCGTGCCGATTGCATCCGCTTCAGTTGCGTCACTTGTTCCTTTGCTGCAGAAGCGCGTGCTTTTCTTCGCAGGAAAGGGCGGTGTTGGAAAAACTACTGTTGCCGCCGCTTTTTCTCTTGCCGCTGCTCAGCAAGGGAAAAAAACCCTCCTGATCGAAATCGGAGACAACAATCGCGCGGCTCGATTGTTGAACCTGTCTCCTCAAGAACAAGCAGAGAACACGTTACGAGAAATTTCTCCGATGCTCTCGTTGCTCTCAACGAGCGGCTCTGCAGCGCTAGAAGAATATCTTTCCCTCATCATCCCGGTAAAACGGTTAGTACGCATGCTCGTCGAAAGTCGTCCCTATCAATACTTTGTGGCGGCTGCGCCTGGACTGAAAGAACTTCTCACGATAGGGAAAGTTTGGTACGAAGAGCGCAAACGCGACGCAGCAACTGAGCAGCCACGTTGGGATCTGTTAGTTGTGGACTTGCCAGCAACGGGGCACGGGTTGCAATACCTCCATATGCCATGCGCTGCGAGAGACACCTTTCGTGAGGGTCTTGTCCACCGCGAGGCGGAACGCATCACCGCTTGGCTCCAAGACCCAGAAAAAACCGCTGTCAATTTGGTAGCGACTGCTGAGGAGTTGCCAGTCAGCGAAACATTCGAAGCCCATCAGCAGCTCACGGAAAAGTTGCAGCTGCCCCTCGGTGCGCTCTTCCTTAATCGTATACACGAAGCACCGTTCTCTTCGATTGCTCTTTCTCGACTTCGTGCGAACGCTCTCAAAGCTTCGGGAGAAGATCGCAATGTAGCAGAACAGGTGTTAGCCTGCGCGTCAGCAGAGACGGCTTGGGCAGATACTCAGGAAACGTATGTCAAGCAGTTACGGTTTTTGCCTCTTCCACTCGTGAAGCTGCCGCAGTGTGTCTCGCGTGAGTTTGGGATGACTCAACTGATACAGCTCGCTCAGCGCCTTACACTCCATCTCACTACCAAAAGGAAAAGGACGAGAGCGTCCTCCTGAGTTCTATGCGCGATCTTTCTTCCATCGTGGCGGCTCACCGTGTTGTCGTTTGTGTCGGTAGTGGCGGTGTTGGGAAGACAACAACCGCTGCTTCTTTGGCGTTATGGGGCGCTCTCCAAGGACGGCGTACTGCTGTCATCACTATCGATCCGGCTAAACGTCTGGCGGATTGTCTTGGACTCCAGCTCTCAGCAGTGGGAGAAAATCGCATCACCCCAGAAACGTTTGCGCGCTACGGGCTTAGTCCTACTGGAGCCTTAACCGCTTTATTAGTTGACCAGCAGAGCGCGTGGGACGCGGCTATCGAGAAATATGCACCCACCGCAGCGGTGCGCGACCGTATCTTTGCGAACCGTTTTTATCAAGGGTTGTCTCGGACTTTTGCTGGTTCTCACGAATATATGGCGCTCGATGTTCTCGCGACCCTTTCTCAAAGTAATGCCTATGACCTGATTGTCTTGGATACTCCTCCTGTCAAACAAGCGCTCGATTTTCTTGACGCTCCGATGCGACTGCAACGGTTTCTCGACAGCCGCCTGAGTCAATGGTTGATGCGCCCCACCGTAGAGCGCGGTTGGTCAGCGTTCTCGATGGCTAATCGCACAACTACTCTGTTGCTGCGCAAGATCGAAGAAGCAACCGGCATATCAGCACTGGGAGAGATCGCCGAGTTCTTTTCGTCTTTGCATGGAATGTTGGAGGATTTTGCGGCCCGGTTGCAACGCGTCAGTACTCTGCTTGCCTCTGAAGAGACTGCATTCGTCCTGGTTACAAGTCCAGACGAAGAAGTCTTGAAAGAAGCACAAGAGTTTCACTCAACCCTAAGACGTATGGCAATTTCCTTAAAGGGGATCGTTGTGAATCGGGTGCATGTGCAACAACAAGCAGTAGCGAAGAAAGAACTCACCCCGAAGAAACTGACGAAACGTTTGCAGTCGATTTTCTCTTCAGTGACAAACGAAGCACAGGTGCAATGGATGATTGAAAATTTTCTTGCACATCAAGAACTAGCCCAGAGTGAAAACGAACGTGTCCACCGATTTTCTCTCAACACTGCGCCTTCTACTCCTTTGGTGCATATTCCGCTTTTGCACACTTCGCTCGTAGACTTGAGAGGGCTCACTGCTTTACATCCCTACCTATGTTCAGCAGCGGGTCTCCTCACCGTCTCCTAAAAGCGCCTATCTTGCCCAAATCATTAGCGACGCGAAGCCCAACCTTCAGGCTTCGCGCGCACTGGTCCACCAATACTGACTTGACCTTTGTCGATACGAAGCGAGAAGCCGCACACCGGGTTATGACATACCCACAACTTGAATGGAATGTCGTTCCCCTGAGGTCCATAATCGGAAAGCGGCAACAAGACGCCTTTTTTGCAACACTGACACAGGGGCCACTCTTGAGGCGGCATACTGTTTCCCTCTCTTTCGCTTCACTCTTTTTCAGTATAGAGCGAACAGCAACGCAAAGGGAAGGCAAAAGCTGAGAAGAAGCGATTTTTTCGATGCGTCAGGCGTTCACGATACGCAGATGTTGCGCTTGAGAGGAATAGGGTTCAGGAAGCGCGCATCGTGGAGCCTGGCTCCAGAGCCGTTCAAGGTTATAAAAATCACGCGCCGTCTCGTAGAAAATGTGCACGACCACATCGCCAAAATCGACCAAGACCCACTGCCCGTGAGTGAACCCTTCGATTGCTAGGGAACGGACTTTGATTTTTGCCATTGCCTCTTCGACGGCGCGGCAAATGGTTTGCACCTGAATATCGGAGCGCCCCGTACAGATTACAAAATAATCGGCAACTGAGGTGTGCGCACCGACTTCAAGGATGACAAGATCATAGGCTTTCTTATCAAGCGCCGCTTGGGCGCAGAGTAACGTCCTTTGCCAGCTTTGATCTGACTTCAACGTAAAATTTCCTCTGTCTGATACAGGCGATGACATTCAATATATGTTTCTACTGCGGTCGGGACTAAGTAATGGATGGAACGTCCCTTCTGAATCATCGTGCGGATAGTGGAAAAGGCAATTGATAAACCATTGATCGAATGAAAGGTTAGGGAAGGCCCGTGATGCTGTTTAAACATGTGCGTCGGAAAATCGTACCAGAAGGCGTCTTTTAGGGCAACGGGAAGTAAATGGGCTCCAGCAGGATTTTCCTCTCCTGGACGTGAGGTCACGACAATATCGCAAAGTGTGGGGATTGTTTCGTACTCTTTCCACGAAGACAGCTCACGGAAAGCATCAATGCCAACGATGAATACGAGGGCAGCGGAATGAAATGCAGAAAGAAAATAACGAATCGTGTCGACCGAGTACGAAGGTCCAGCTCTTTCCAACTCAATAGACGAGGCAGCAAAACAGGGATTATCAGCAATAGCTAATTCGACCATGCGCAAGCGATGCGCCGCCGGGGCAAGGGCTTCCCCACTTTTATGCGGCGGACGGGCGGCTGGAACAAAGTAAACACGATCGAGCGAGAACGCTTCACGGACGTCTTCAGCACTGCGGAGATGTCCGCAATGGATAGGATTGAACGTCCCGCCAAAGATGCCGATTCTCATTCTCGACCTTATTCACGGACCTGACCGTTGCCGTAAATAATATATTTATACGTTGTTAACTCGCGTAACCCCATGGGACCACGCGCATGCAACCGATTTGTGGAAATACCGACCTCAGCGCCAAATCCGAATTCATAGCCATCCGTGAATCGCGTCGACGCATTCGCGTACACGGCAGCCGAGTCGATTTCCTGCAGAAACCGGCGAATGTTGGAATAGTCTTCACTGACAATCGCATCGGCAAGACCGGACCCATTGGTGTTGATGAACATGATCGCTTCATCAAGCGAGTCCACCACTTTGACAGCAAGCACCAAGTCTAAATACTCTGTGCGCCAATCCTCTGCGGTGGCCGCCTTACTCTGAGGGGCAATGGCTCTCGTGCGCTCGCACCCACGCACCTCGACCCCAGCTTTTTCGAGCGTAGGGATGAACGTAGAGAGAAACTGTGAGGCGATTGAGGCATGCACCAAAAGATTTTCCATGGCGTTACACACCCAAGGCCGCTGCACTTTGGCGTTGAAACAGATGTTGGCTGCCTTTTCCAGATTCGCCGTAGCGTCCACGTACGTATGACAGATACCGGAAAAATGCTGAATTACTGGGATCGCTGAGCGTTGGGTTACTGCGCGGATTAATTCTTCACCCCCGCGCGGGATAATCACGTCGACATAGCGGTCCTGTTGAAGAAGCAAAGCAACAGACTGCCGATCGGTCGAGCGCACGAGCTGTATTGCAGCTTCAGGCAATCCTGCCTCCAGCGCCGCTACGGTCAGAATGTCAACAATGGCGCCATTGGTGCGAAAGGCCTCTGAACCACCTTTGAGAATGGTGGCGTTGCCCGCCTTTAGAGAAAGACCGGCGGCGTCTGCTGTAACATTGGGACGAGATTCGTAAATAACGCCAACCACACCGAGCGGTACG
>CAZUFQ010000204.1:0-9488 GCA_964618735.1 uncultured Enterobacteriaceae bacterium | reverse complement strand
CCCGCCCCCCATAACCGCGTGAGCCGTTTTACTGCGAACGGCGACGTCGCCCTCACAGGAAGTGAACGCGTCATTTTTGACTTTGATAACTTAGGGACGGCGGAGAATCATAACGGCGGCGGCCTTCATTTTGGCGCAGATGGCAAACTCTACGCTGGACATGGAGACAACAAAAATTTTAGCGCCTCACAAAGTTTGAGTTCCACCCACGGCAAGATCCATCGGCTGAACGCGGACCCAGCCAACCCGATTCCCTCGGATAACCCCTTCTACACGACAGCGTCAGGAAATCGCCGCGCTATTTACGCTTTGGGATTTCGTAACCCCTTTACTTTTGCTATTCAGCCGGGCACCGGGCGGATTTTCGTCAATGACGTAGGGGAAGCCACCTGGGAAGAGGTCAACGATGTCAAAGCCGGAAAAAACTATGGCTGGTCGATCTGCGAAGGCGCTTGTAGCAATTCGCAATTTGTAAACCCCATCTACGCCTACTCTCACGCGGAAGGTTGCGCCGTCACAGGCGGAACATTTTACAATCCTTCCTCTGGCCCTGCGTTAACGAATCCCTTTCCTTCTTCCTATACCGGTCGCTATTTCTTTGCTGATGATTGCAACGCGTGGGTAAGGGTCCTTAATCCCGCCAATGGCAACACGGTCACTACCTTTGCTACGGGTTTCCCATCTGCTGGACCAATCGATTTAGATGTGGGCCCTGACGGATCTTTGTACCTTCTTGTCTACGCGCCCGGCACGTCAGGGAGGCCGAATGCTGTCCGTAAAGTCCAGTTCGGCTCCACGTCTCAGCCTCCGGCCATCCCGACGCCACCGTCTCCCATAACGGTGTCCGTAGGACAAACCGCCACGTTTTCCGTGAACGCGTCGGGGACAGCTCCGCTCAGTTATCAGTGGCAGAAAAATAACGTGAATATTCCCGGCGCAACCTCCTCTTCTTACACTACGCCGCCGACAACGCTGGCGGATAACGGTTCCTCTTACCGCTGTATAGTGACGAATGCTTTTGGCAGCGTCACGAGCACGCAAGCCATCTTGACCGTCACTGCCAACCAGAAACCTACGGCCACCATCGTGACCCCTCTCTCGTCGACACAATATATTGCAGGCCAGCCTGTGAGTTTTTCAGGTATAGGAACAGATCCAGAGGATGGGAATTTGCCTCCTTCCGCCTTCACCTGGGACGTGGACTTTGGTCATAACGATACGGGGCTTCATTATCATCCTTTTGACCCGCCAGTGAGCGGCATTAAAAGCGGCACGTTCCTTCCTTCGCAAACGGATGAGGTCTCTTCGAATGTCTGGTATCGCATCTTCCTCAAGGTCACAGATTCTCAAGGTATGGACTCCGATGTTGTTTTTCTCGACGTGTTCCCCGTCAAATCCATCATGACCTTCACCAGCACCCCGCCAGGCTTACAGCTGCTGTTAGATGGACAGCCTTTCACAGCTCCCAAGACCGTGGTGGGAGTCGCCGGGGTCTTTCGTACTCTTGACGTGGTTTCTCCACAAACAGTAGGAGGAGTGGCGCACCAATTCAGCTCTTGGTCCGACGTCGCAGTCGCCAATCACACCATCACCACCCCCACTAGCAACGCCAGTTACACCGCGACGTTCGTCCCTTTAACCAGCACGCCAGCTGCTCCAACTAACTCGCAGTTGCGATAAGCCTCTCACCCGACGCTCAAGCGTCGGGCTGAGCGTGCAAGGCCTGGAAAACCAGGCTCGCAGCGAATTTTGCCAATCTCGTTCCCAGGCTCTACCTGGGAACATAACCCTCCAATGTAGTAGAGCTATAACCCCACGACATGTCGAGGAAGAGCCTGGGCATGAGGAAATCCTAAAGTTTAGAAATCGATAGAGCACTAGAGCAAACGGCGCGAGCAGGCTATTAGCTATGGACAAAGAAGGAACAGGCTATGAGCACTCGCGATCTTTGCTTTCTTCCTGCTGTCGAACTCGCGCGCCGCATCCGCACGAAAGAACTCTCTTGCCTCGAAGTGATGGAAGCGCATATTGCGCAGATCGAGCGTGTGAACCCTCGGGTGAATGCGATCGTTACCTTCCTCCCTGAGCAGGCGCTCCAACAAGCGCGGGCGGCGGACGCCGCGTTGGCAAAAGGCGTTGAGCCTGGCCCCCTATATGGGCTCCCGATCGCTCACAAAGACTTGGTGCTCACCAAAGGCATCCGCACCACGTTCGGATCGCCGATCTTCAAAGACTTTATACCGGACCAAGACGAAATTCTTGTCGAGCGCTTGCACGCAGCTGGCGCTATCACTATTGGGAAAACGAATACTCCCGAGTTCGGCGCAGGCTCGCAAACCTTCAACGAGGTGTTTGGCGAAACCCTGAATCCCTACGATCTGAGCAAAACCTGCGGCGGCAGTAGCGGCGGCGCGGCGGTCGCCCTCGCCTGCGGCCTTATGCCGATCGCTGACGGCAGCGACCTGGGCGGTTCGCTCCGCAACCCGGCAAGCTTTTGTAATGTCGTAGGGCTCCGTCCTTCCCCGGGCCGGGCGCCAGTGTGGCCGCATCGTATCGGTTGGTGCCCGCTTCCTGTTGAGGGTCCAATGGCCCGTACGGTGCAAGATGTCGCCCTGCTCTTGAGCGTCATGGCGGGGCCGGATCCCCGTGCTCCTATCTCAATCAGTGAGTCCGGCGCTGTGTTCACACCATCACTCGAACGTAATTTTGCTGGAGTGCGCCTGGCCTGGAGCCGAGACCTGGGCGGCTTGCCAGTAGATTCGCGTGTCACGGCGACGCTAGACAAACAACGAGCAACATTCACTGCGCTAGGCTGTGAGATCGAAGAGGCGACGCCAGACTTCACCGATGCGGATGAAGTGTTTACAGTCTGGCGCGCCTGGCTGTTCGACTTGGGGTATGCAGACCTCCTCAAAACACATCGCCAGCAGATGAAAGACACTGTCATCTGGAACATCGAAGAGGGCGCCAAACTCACCGGAGCTCAGATCGGTCGAGCCGAAAAGAAACGGACCGAACTCTATCACCGAGTGCGACAATTTCTGGAGCGCTACGAGTTTCTGATTCTCCCAGTCTCGCAAGTGCCGCCGTTCGACGTAAAGCAACGCTATATTACAGAGATCAACGGCGTCAAGATGAATACGTATCTCGATTGGATGCAATCGTGTTACTTTTTCAGCGTCACTGGCCTACCGGCGATTTCTGTCCCGTGCGGCTTCACACCGGAAGGGCTGCCGATCGGCGTGCAAATTGTCGGACGACATCACGATGAGTTAGGCGTCTTACAACTTGCCCATGCCTTCGAACAGGCCACGAGATTTTGGCGGCAAAGACCGCCAATTGCAGCCTGATTATGGTAGCAGGAATGACGTTGTCACAGTCTATCTCCAAATTCAAATTGGTAGACTACTAAGAAAACCAGAAATTAGAAACGAGGAAATATGGGACGCTTAGATGGCAAAGTGACGATTATCACCGGCGGTTCGGGCGGCATCGGCATTGAAGCCGGACGTATTTTTGTGCGCGAAGGGGCGCGGGTTCTCTTGGTCGATTTGCAGGAGGAACCGCTACAAAAAGCGGTACAAAGCATCAACAGCACCTCGGTCAGCTACGCGGTGGCCGATGTCACACAACCGGAGCAAGTCCAAGCTTACGTTCGCGCCGCTGTCGAACGCTACGGCGGTGTGGATATTTCCCTGCAAAACGCCGGGATCGAGGGCGTCGTCCAGCCGATCACCGATTATCCACTTGATATTTTCGACAAAGTGATGGCGGTCAATGTCCGCGGCGTGTGGCTGGGGCTCAAATATCTGATGCCGGAAATGCAAAAACGCGGCGGCGGAAGCATCGTCATTACCTCTTCGGTCGCCGGGATTCGCGGGACGCCCGGCGTTTCCGCCTACATTACCAGCAAACATGCGGTGATCGGCTTGATGCGCACGGCGGCCATGGAAGGCGCGGAGCACAATATCCGCGTCAATACGGTGAATCCGGCGCCGATCGACACCCGCATGATGCGCTCTCTCGAAGAGGGCTTTGCGCCGGGCTCCGCGACACACGCGAAAGAGCGAATCGCGGCGACGGTTCCGCTGCGCCGCTACGGCGCGCCTGAAGAAGTGGCCAATATTATGCTGTTTCTCGCGAGTGATGAGAGCCGTTACTGCACGGGCGGAGTCTACATGGTGGACGGAGGAATTTCTGCTCGGTGAATCAGTTTCTGCGTTCCGTAGGGTGCGCTTGCGCACCATCCCTGGTGCATAAAGGCGCCCTACACAAGGCGGGTTCACTGTAAACTTTCTAAATAAGCAACAAGGTGGTCGAGTTCTTCTTCCGTCAGGCTTTTGAAGGGCGGCATGGTGGAATCGGGATTGAGACTATCCGGGTCGCGGATGTACTGTCTCATCCACGTCATTTGGCGCGCTTTCCCAATAAACGAGAGATCCGGACCACTGGAGTTTCCTTCCCCGCGAATTTTGTGACACGAAGCACAGTCATTCTCGGTGTACACCTGCGCCCCCGCGCGAACGGCAGGATGCAGCATATAGGCAACCGTCGCGCGGTCCGACCACACCGCCAGAGCCGTTAACAAACCAATCATGACAAGAACGCCAAAGCCAGAGACAATCGTTGCTTGACGACGCCAGGGATTCCGTTCCTCAGTCCGATCGAGAAATGGCAGCGCAAACAACAGGGCGACAAGCGCGCCAGGAACTACAGTGGCCCCTACCCATTCAAGCACACCGGGAAAATAGCGAAGAAGTTGAAAGAGAAAAAGAAAATTCCACTCCGGTCGCGGGAGCACCGATGTGTCGGTAGGATCAGCTGGGCTCGTCGGCGGCGAATATGCAAACACGGAGAGCAGCAAGATACAGCTCAGGACCAGGGTGATTGCGATGGCGTCTTTCAACATTTGATCTGGGTAAAAATTTGGCGCGGCGTCCGCTTCGGTTTTACGCGACCGCCAAGAACCGGCAGGTCCGGAAAGCCGGAGACACAAGAGATGAAAAAGAGCGAGAGCCACTACAATCGTCGGGAGAATCACAACATGGAGCGCGTAGAAACGCGTGAGGGTGAGAGCGCCGAGATCCTCGCCGCCGCGCATCACTTTCTGTATGTACGAGCCGATGACCGGAGCAGAGCCGGCGATCGACGTTCCCACTTCCGTCGCCCAGTAGCCCTGCTGATCCCACGGCAACGTGTATCCAGTAAAATGAAAACCCTGCACTAATAATAAGAGCCCAATGCCGCTCCACCACACAAATTCACGTGGCCGCTTATAGGCGCCCCACAGAAATGTCTGCAACACGTGCAAACCAATGACGCCAATGAAAATGTTGGCGGACCAATGATGGAGCCCCAGTATGATGCGTCCGAAAGGAACTTCATCATGCAGGTAGGTGATGCTTGCAAGGGCATGATCCGGAGAAGGGACATAAAAGAAGGCGAGCGTAACGCCGGTGAGGAATTGTACGCCCAAGAGCGTAAGACAGATGCTGCCGAACACGTATGCCCAACTAGCCCCGCCGGGAATGACTTCGTCGAGAAAAGAGGACAGCAGAGGACCGATGGGAAGGCGAGCGTTCAGCCAACTTGTTGCTTTTTTCTCGTTCGGGCTCACACTTGCTCTCTCCTAAACAAACTGGACAAAGAGCTTACCCCCTTCGACTTTCGTCGCGAGGGCGTCGAGCGAACGCGGAGGCGGACCACCGATTACTCGTCCGTTAATGTCATATCGTCCGCCATGGCACGGGCAAACAAATTCATGTTTTTCCGTCTCCCAACGGTAGGCGCAGCCGAGATGAGTGCACCGTGGATGAAAGACGGTGTAGTGCTGCTCATCAGACCGAATCACCCACACAGCTTGCTGCACCGAGCGGACATACCATCCATCACGTTCTTGAAACGTAGCCGTGAGTTGACGGGGCGCACCGAGCGGCAGGGCCTCAACAGAGCCAAAATCGATCCACTGCCCTTCACGACGACGCTGCCAAGCCGGGGCTAGCAATGAACCAATAACCGGGAGCCCAACCATCAACCCGCACAATGCGCCGAAACCCCCGATCATCCATCCCAAAAAAGAGCGTCGGCTCGTCGCAGCGGCTGGCATATTATTCTCCATTGTGCGCCTGGTTCGCCAAAGGCGATTGACAAAAAGAGCGCACGTACGCTACAAGCCCGTGTATTTCTTCATCGTCAAGTGATTTTCCTATGGACGGCATGTCGCTCTTGCGACCATCCACCGGCTCGCCTCCGAATTTGACGGTATGGAAGAGTCTTTCGTCATCGTCTTTCTTCATTTCTGCGCAGTCGGTGAAGACTTTGGGCTTTTGTTTCAGGGTCGCTCCTTGCTCGCCATCACCGCGGCCTTCAGCGCCATGACACTTCGCGCAGTATTTTTTGTACTGTTTTTGAGCGATCGCCAAGTCAAGCTCCTCCGCCCATACTGATTGAAAAGTGATCCAAGGTATGAGGATGAAAAAAAGTACGATTCCTTTTGTCATGACAAACTCTCTACAGAAGCGCCACAGCAAGATGTGGCGTGACAGATGGGTAAGCCCTCTCGGCTTCCGGTTCCCTCGCCCCTTGGGGGAGAGGGCTAGGGTGAGGGGATCTCTACAGCGATCACCCTCTCCTGTGTCCTCTCCCCTCAAGGGAGAAGAGAAAAAGACCACTCTGCGCACCCCATATCTTGGTGCGTTTTCTCTATAGGTATTTCCTGTGCATTCCCTCACGGCTTAGTGAGAACGGAGATACGCAAAAATCGCCCTCGCCTGCTCGGCGGGAAGGTTCGCGCGCGTGCGCATATGCAAAGCAATCACATCCCATTCATGCGGGGCGCGGTCTGCGGCCGGCGGGGCGTTATGGCAATTGGAACAGTACTGGCCCCATAGCTCGTTCCCCTTGAGGATCAATGCGCGTTTCTCTTTGTCCGTCTGTTCATCCGCTTGACCGAATGAGACGGACAACGCCATTGCGAGTCCTAGCACCAGGATGCTCCACCCCAACAGTGTATTCCTCGTCATGCGTAGGCCCCCCTTTGTTCAGAATCCCACCACGAATTGCGTGTAGATTTCATTATTGTTGCGTTGATCTCGCCGGACGTCGTAGTCGTATTCCAGCTTCCAGACGGTCGTGGGACTAAGCCAATAGTCATAACCCAGAGAGTACTGCTCCCCGCGCAGGAGAGAAGGCGGGTCGTCCTCGCGGCTGAAAGGTTGATTTTGTCGCGAATAACGAAAGATAAGTTCAGTGCGATTCAAAAATGGGACCGCTACTTGAGAGAGTTTGTAAGCAGCCTGAGCGTATAAGCCTTCACGATGTTCATTACTGCTTCCTAACATTTCACGCTCGACGTTAAGGTACTCGCCGCGAAATTCAAACGGTCCATATTGATATGAGCCATCCAACCCCCACGCATGAAGCCACAGGTTATTCTTGTCATTCCAGGTCCCATTATAGGTCGAGGCCCCGAGTTTTAACCGGCCCATATCCCAAGAGAAGGGGAGAGGACGCAGCCCAAGCCGAGCACCGACTGCTTTATTTTTGTTTGTGTCAAGATTGTTCGTCGGCTCATAAGCCGCGCCGCGCGCGTCCGATGTAAACTTAGGACCATTCCCTGCAAAAAGAGTATACTCCAATGCAACGCCTTCTTCGGAGAATGGAATGCCGCCCCGCACCTGCGCGCCCAGATCGCTGAAGGGAAGAAGTCCAATCTCATGGCGATGCGGCAACGGACTGGTCACTAGCTTGTTAATCCAGTCGGGCTCGATCCGTTCGTAGAAGTCGCCAAAAGGCATCAGATATTTTCCACCGACGACGGTCATGTAATCATTGAGGAGATAATCAAACTGGGCAAACTCTAAATTGGCGTTGGTTTCCGCATCATCTGGCAATTCGAACTCCACTCCCGCCTCAAAGAGTAAGCGATCGGACACGCGGAAGAGAAATAGCGGCTCGAACTTTGCCAAGAAGTTGTTTTCTTCATTTCGGCCTGCCCAATGATATTGGGCAAAGCCAAAGCCAGAGATCATAAATCGATGATCTCCCCAGTAGCTGTCGAGCGCGTCACCGATACGCGCTGGGGTCGCGTCGCGAACCGCTTGCACCTGCTTTTCTAATTCCGCGTCTTTCTTCTCATCGTGCTGCTGAAGATCACTTAACTTTTGTTGCAACGATTCCATCTGAGAATGGATTTTCATATTCTCTTCCCGCAGACGGTCAAGCTCTTGTTGGATTTGTCTCATTTGCTGACTCGCATCATGAGCCGGGTCCGCCATCACCGTCAGCGGCGACAAAAACGCGAGCAGGCTGACAGCCCATCTCACAGTCTTCATCAGAATTCCTTTCTTTAGTGCTGCAGAAAAGATGAGATTCCTTATACGGCGGCGACTACCTCAGAGGCCAAAACATTCAGCAAAGTCATCGATTGTGGGAAGGCGGCCCCGCCGCTAGCGATATGAGCCCACCCTGTTACAATTTAGTCACTATCTGTTACAGCGCCTCGCCATCGCGGTCACTCTTACGCAAAAATGTTGAACCTGCAATACTAACGAAAGGAGGGTTTTTTTACCTTCTGAGAGAGGGGGGTCTCCTACTCTTACGAGAGAAGAAAAATCTCCCCGAAACAGCGTAGGAAAAAGTCTGACAGAAATGGCGGATATCGTACTGTTTCTCGCCAGCGGGGAGAATCTTACAGTATCAAGTTATATCTTTTTTGTAGACAAGAGTGTGAAGAATTAAAGCAAGTTGCAAATGAATGTACCTTTCGGGAAGCGTTCTCGTGCTTCGACAAGCTCAGCACGAACGGGTTTGGCCTTGCCCTGTGAGTTTTTTCCGTTCGCCCTGAGCCTGTCGAAGGGTGAACGAGCCGGATATAAGCAAATGCAACCCGCCTTAGGTCCCTTCTCCCCGCAGGGGAGAAGGTCAGGATGAGGGGAATGAGAAGAAGCGCGATCATTTGAGGCCCCTCACCCTCGCCCTCTCCCCTGCGGGGCGAGGGAATTGCGGAAGTAGACAAAGAGGGAGATACTCTCCTCAGAACAACTCTAGCAACTCTGAAATCCGCCGGATCACATGCTTGGGTTGATGTTCGCCAATCGTCGGTTCACGATTAGAGTCTGACCAGATCAGCACGGACCGGAGCCCGACCCGATTAGCGCCGGCAATATCTTGCTGCAAGGAGTCGCCTACAAATAAGGCTTCGTGGGGTGCGCACTCAGCGCGACGTAAGGCTTCAGAGAAAATAGCTGGATCAGGTTTACAAGAATGCACGTACTCACTAGAAAGCACGGGGTGAAAGTGACCCAGGTGGCGAGCAGCCCGCCAAGGGTTCCAGCCACCATGGGGCTCAGGCTGCCGGGATCGCGATACGCGCCCATGAACCCGACGAATTGCAAAACCATGATCAGCGGCCCGGGCGTGGTCTCCGCCATGCCAAGACCGTCGAGCATCTCGCCGGGCTTGAGCCAGCCGTAGTTCTCTACCGCCTG
>CAZUFQ010000203.1:5784-9497 GCA_964618735.1 uncultured Enterobacteriaceae bacterium | reverse complement strand
GTTGCTCTCATGAGCTGACGTCTTCAAGCGTCACAGTAGGGGGCAGGTTTAGGCAGTACGAGCTAGAAAGAGAAACCTACCTTAAAGGCAGCAGGTCATCCACCGAGGTGGGCCACAATGGCCCGGGGGTAAAAGATCTCCCATCAAGCACCTCCGTGTTATCACCTTAACGATTCCACAGACAGGAGCGCTCTGTCTTCTCTAACCCCATCTACGCTCCTACGTAGATAAGATTTCAACTACACCGTTTCAGGGCGATTTGTCAAGTCAGGAGGCCAAAACAAACCTCTGAAAGAAATATCACTCAGAGTGATTTTCCTCGCGTCCATTTCCGACGTCTCGGACGATAATGGGATAAGCAGGCAAGGCGTCTTTACCGCTATTTTTACGGAAAAATGGCGTTGATCACTTCGTCGATCGCACGCTGCGAATCGATGTCATCAGTCAGCGACCGAGACACCGACACCGAACAGGCGCGCCGCGCCGGGACCCCACGCCGTATGAGGTGGCCGGCGTAAATCAAGAGCCGCGTGCTCACGCCTTCTTCGAGTCCGCTTGCTTTGAGGTGTCGCACCTTTTCACCCAATTTGGCGAGATCAAGGGCAACGTCAAAGTCCAGGTTACTCTCGTGTGCAATGATCTCCGCTTCTTTGTCCCGCGGCGGATACGTGAATTCAATAGTGACAAAGCGTTGCCGTGTAGAATGTTTAAGGTCTTTCAGAATACTTTGGTACCCCGGGTTATAAGAGATGCATAGAAGAAAATCGGGGTGCGCTTCGAGGATCTCACCCTTTTTGTCGATCGGCAAAATGCGTCGATGATCGGTGAGCGGATGAATTAAGACGATGGTGTCTTTACGCGCTTCGACAATTTCGTCGAGATAACAGACGGCGCCGATACGCACCCCTTGGGTAAGCGGTCCATCAACCCACACGGTTTCGTCGCCTTTGATCAGATAGCGACCGACGAGATCACTACCGGTCAAGTCTTCATGACAAGCGACGGTGATCAGATTGCCCGGCGCTTCCGGCTTCTCTGTTTTCATCAACGAGTCCGCCATGAACTCAACAAAGCGGGTCTTGCCGCAGCCGGTCGGACCTTTCAAGAGAACCGGCAGCCGGCAGTCGTAGGCCGCGCGGAAAATCTCAGCTTCGTCGCCAATGGGAAGATAATAGGGGGTTTGATGATTTTGTGTGCTCATGATGTCCCTGTTGAAAGTGTTTCCATTACTTGGTTCGTGTCTGCATCGACAAACTCGATGGTGACCTGGTCGGCCACGTTATTCGTATTCTTTGCCTCAGTAACTTGAAGACGCATCTTGCCCAGGAAACGTTCTCGCACTTCTGGAGGCATAGCCGAAATCGGGAAATTCTGGAAGAGCACACGTGCTTTAGCGGCGGAGAGCCATTCGATTTGACTGATACGCGGACCCATAATTTCGTGGGAGCGAAAGAGTTTCTCCACTGCTTGTTGGAAAGGCGAGAGCGAAGCATTCATGCTCACTGATGAGGTTGGCGCTGGCGGTGATGAAGTAGAGGGGGAGGAAGCGCCTCCTTCGTTAAATTGCGCAATCACCTGGTCAATCTTCTCTTGAATTGCCTTATCTGTGGTGAGGGCTTTTGCCCGAGCAAGAAATTCTCGAGACTTTTCCGGCTCTCCTTTTTCATGATAGGCAATGCCTAAATTGAAATAGGCTTGAAAAAAGTCCGGTTTTTTCTCCACAACCGTTTGGTACTCAACAATAGCGTGGTCTACTTCGTTGTTATAGAGATACATGGTGCCCATATCCGTACGTACGTTAACGTCGTCCGGCTTGAACGCCAGGTATTGCCGGTAATAGTCAATCGCCTTGCCAAATTCTTCAAAATCGTAATAGACATTGCCTACCCCGCGTAGTGCGTCGAGATCATTGGGCGCAAGTTCCAACACGTGACGGTACGACGCGAGAGCGGCGCTACGGTAACTCGAATCGATACGCGCAGCGCGGGATTGCGCTTCGGCTAGTGTCTTCCAGGTTGACAAATCTTGCGGCGCGGCGTTCGCTTTTTCGATGAGACCCGCCAACAATTTTTTTGCTTCGTCGGGCAAAGCAACTTCTGGATGATTTTGCGAAAGGGATGAGCCTCCTTTACTCGCTTGTCCTTCTGAGCCAACTGAAGTAGCAGTTGGAAAGGGTTGGGTGCGCAGCACGAAAAGCCAGATGCTCAGGCCACTCAGGAGATAAAAGGTCAGAACTAAGAGCCCAGGCATGAGCATACGCGTCGACACTGGCGGTGATGTTTTGGGGCGCTGAGGTGTGGACGAACTGTGGCCCGGCAGTGCAGCGCCACAGGCAGCGCAAAAATGAGCTTGAGGAGTTGTCTGTATTCCACATTGAGGACAAAATCGGGCTTCAGCCATAATGAGATTCATTGTCTCCGAAGATTCTTTCGTTACCCCGGTTGTGTTTGCGGTTCGATTGCGTTGCGCTTTCCATGTTGCGGGAGAGACGCCTTGTACAGCCACGTATCAGGCCGCATGCAACAGAATTTTACTCGTAGCAGCAATCGTGAAAGCGAGCTAGGTCTGTCTGTCCGACCGTTGACAGCACCAAAGACAGGTCGGTAAGGTGCTCCCGTTCTGGTGAGCCTGGAGGGAACTATGGCCAAAAAGGAAATTGCTCGTGATCCCCAACTGGTTGAAGGAAAAAAACTCCTCGATCAGTGGGGAATCACACTTGCTCGCATACAGGACCACAGCCTGACGCCGGCTGATGTCGAGGGACGCATCGGACAGAATGCCGCGGTGGACTTGGCGCTGGCGGCATTGCTCGGTGATTGGCCTGCGACGGAATCCACGCAAATGTTAGTTCACTGGGAGACCAAAACTCAGGATAAAGTGCTGCGCCGCATCATTCACCGCTCCCTCTATAAGCTTGCACAAAAAGGGATTAAAGCCGACCGTCCAGAGGCGGAGCCAAAGCGCTCCATTCTGACGCCGGTTGAACCCGAAGGCTACTTGTCGCCCATGGATGGTCATGGGGATCGTTTAATATGGCTGGTCAAACCCCGGGTTGGCGGCGGTCTGCACTATTTATCCGCAATGGTGAATGAGCCCGAAGGCATGCGGTTTGTCGAAGGCGGTGAAGTGACTCGCAAGATGCTTCGCGCCATGCGCCAAGACTTGCTTGAACGCGCCCAGATGATGATGATTGAAGCGCCATGGCGGTATTGCGATGCTGTCATGCAAGAGGGATACGAACGAGCCCGCGCGCATAATGGCAACAAAGTTGAGGACTATCCAGCTCTGCGTTCGCATATAGTTTCGGCACCCGCCCAACCTGTGGAGACGCCGATTCCTGCGGCGCTTGACAAAGAAGCCATTGCCGCCGACGAAGCGCTGCTGGCCTCTTCAGTCGAATTGTTCGAAGAGCCTGAAGTGCAGCGTTGGTTGTTTGATCCGGAACGGGCAAAGCCGTACATCGACCAGATCACGCAAGTGCAGGAGAGTCGGCTGGTGCTCAACCGCTACCAGCAACAGGATCGTTTACAAACGATTGTCGAAAAAGCTATTGCTGAGGTGTTCTCTCCTGAGAGCAGCAAGTCCTACGCCCGGCGATTAGAAGAACTGGCGCTGCACTTGGCGGCGAGCGGCCGCATCGAAGCCGCACGGCGAGCGTTGGCGGTGGCGTTTGCGCTCGAGCGGAGCACGCAAGGCGGGAAAGGCCTTCTCTT
>CAZUFQ010000203.1:0-5774 GCA_964618735.1 uncultured Enterobacteriaceae bacterium | reverse complement strand
ACTGGTGAGACGGAGTATTTCTTTGTATTACCAGGCTGAACGGCAGCACGAACAAGAGGCGGCGCCAGGGTCGTTAATTATGAAACCCAGCGAATTTGCCGCAAGGATGCAAGCCGCCCAGCGCCAACGGATGAGGTAAAGGCTCTTGTAGTCGGAGAGCAGCGGTTTCGAGACCAGTGCTCTAGACCGTCCCATGGGAGCAGCCTGAGCAAAACTACGCTTGAGAAAATTCTTGCCCTTCTTGAATAGGGCCATCGACCTGGCGCCAAACAAGTGAAAATATGTAAACCAGGTGGTGGGTATTTAGAAGAAGAACAAGCCATGATTAACGAACGGGACATTCTTTCCCATCTCACGCGCATTACCTATCCAGGGTCGCGCCACGATATTATTTCGCTTGGGCTGATTCGGCATGTCCGCATCGCTAATGAAGGAGACGTGTTCCTGCACTTTCGCTCCTCCAGCACCCAGAATGAAATCCTCCAACAGCTTGCTGGGGAAATGACGACACTGCTCAACGCAGTGCCAGGGGTGAAGCGGGTGGAAATCCACGCCGGTCCAGCACATGGCGAAACTGCGCCTGCCAGTCCAGCTACGGCGCCTGCGCAAGGGGCGCTGCCGGGGGTCCAACGTATTGTTGCCGTGGCGAGCGGCAAAGGCGGCGTGGGAAAATCGACAGTTGCGGTGAATCTTGCGTTAGCCTTGCAGGCTCTCGGTAATCGTGTTGGGTTGCTTGACGCTGACGTGCACGGACCGAGCATACCTCTTATGATGGGAACGGAAGCCGCGCCGCGCGCCGCCAACGATAAAAAAATCCATCCAGTGATACGGTATGGCGTCAGTTTGATCTCGATGGGCTTCTTTCTTGATGATCAATCGCCGGTCATCTGGCGTGGACCGATTGTCATGGGGATCATCCGTCAGTTTTTACGTGATGTGATTTGGGGAGAGCTGGATTATCTCATCATTGATCTGCCGCCGGGCACCGGAGATGCGTCCCTGACTCTCGCGCAAGAAGTGCCTCTCAACGGCGGGGTGATTGTGAGCACTCCGCAAGATGTCGCGCTGCTCGATGTCCAGCGAGGTATTGCCATGTTTCGCCAGGTGAAAGTGCCCATCCTCGGCATCATCGAGAACATGAGTTACTACATCTGTCCACATTGTGGAGAACGGGAAGATATCTTTGGGCATGGCGGCGTGAAGAAAACTGGGCTCGAGGTGTTGGGCGAAGTGCCTATTGTAGAAGATCTGCGCTCCGCTGGTGATCGTGGACGTCCTTTGGTTGTACAATATCCCGATCATCCGATCTCTCAGGTGTTCCGCCAAATTGCCAGCCAAGTTGTCGAGCGACTGGCAACTGTAGCGTGAACCTTGCCGAGCGAGTGTGAGCGGAGTGCAACTGGAGTAACAAATGCCATTTCCAAGACTTGTCATTCCGATTGAAGAAGATCAGCTGTTGCGGATTTTGTGGGATGACGATGTACTTTCCAATTATCCGTTCGAGTATCTGCGCGGCTGGTGTCCGTGCGCCTCATGCCAGGGGCATGGCGCGGAGCGACACTTTGTCGAAGTAAACAATCCACAACTGTCCGGCATTCATATGGTGGGACGGTATGCGCTCAACCCCCGCTGGGCTGATGGGCATGAGACCGGCATCTATACCTTTGAGTATTTGCGCAGCCTGAGTGAAAGCCTGGAGAGCGGAAACGCCGCGAAAGGATAACAGTCATCCTATGCCAACTCCGCAAGCATTGCTGGAAGCTCTGAAACAAGTCAAATATCCGGGATTCAGCCGGGACATTGTTGACTTCGGTCTGGTCAAAGACATCTTGATCGGCGGCGCTGAGGTCGTTGTGCAACTCGCGCCATCAACCGATAGTCCGGAGACGCTGACTCTTCTTCGTCAACACGTTACGGCTGTTTTGCAATCGCTCGTGACTGTTCCCATCCGAGTGGAGATGCAACGTCCTGCTCCGGTGGCCGCGCCACAAGCGCCAAAGCAGGAAATTCCTGGGGTACAGTACATCGTTGCGGTAGCAAGCGGGAAAGGTGGTGTGGGAAAATCCACTGTTGCGACGAACCTGGCGGCAGCGCTCTCATCGGTGGGAAAGCGCGTTGGGCTGCTTGATGCCGATGTGTATGGCCCGAGTGTTCCTCTGATGCTTGGCATCAATGAACGTCCGGAAGTAACCGCAGAAAAGAAACTGTTGCCGGTGACAAAATATGGCCTCAAAGTCATATCGACGGGTTTTCTTGTTTCAGAAGGACAGGCGGTGGTCTGGCGAGGACCGATGCTCGATAAACTACTGACCGAATTTCTCAGGAATGTAGAGTGGGGGGAGCTTGATGTCCTACTGATTGATTTGCCGCCTGGGACTGGCGACGCCCAATTAACGATGGTGCAAAAGACGCCCTTATCCGGCGGCGTGGTGGTGACCACACCGCAAGATGTGGCGCTCTTAGATGTGCGTCGTGGTGTCAAAATGTTTACTGAAGCAAATGTACGGGTGCTGGGGGTAATCGAGAACATGAGTTATCACCTCTGCCGCCATTGTGGTCACAGAGCAGAAATTTTTAGTCACGGCGGCGGCGCACGCATGGCAGAGCAGTTTCATGTGCCGTTTCTCGGAGAAATCCCGCTCGTGCAGGAGATTCGGGTCGATGGCGATAAGGGAACCCCGATCGTGATTGCCGATCCCGAGCATCCTCAGAGTGCAGCGTTCGTGCAGATTGCTCGGCAAGTGTTGATGCGTTTGGAAGAACAGAGCCGTCGCACCTTGGGCGCGATTCATTAAGTAGGCGGACAGGCCCAAAAGCTAAGGTGCAAACGATTAGACTATGGCGACATTACGTGTTCTGTACGAGACTGATGAATCTGAACGAACGATTGAGTTTGATCCTGCTGCTGCTCCTTTCCAGCATGATGGGCAACCGGGGTCGATCCTTGATATCCTTCTTGGCCACGAAGTAGTTCTTGAACATGCGTGTGGAGGGAACTGCGCGTGTACAACTTGTCATGTGATCGTGAAAAAAGGCATGGAGTTATTGTCAGAAAATACTGAAGAGGAAGACGACCTGCTTGATAAAGCGCCTGGGTTGACGCCCACGTCTCGCCTTGGCTGTCAAGCTGTAGTGGTGCGTGAAGGCGACGTGGTCATTCTCATTCCTCGTTATACTATCAATCAGCAAGTCTGAGGGGAAACATATCAACATTGTCTTCTACTTCTCGCCTCGATGATCCTGCGCCACGTTCGCGCGTTCCGTATCAAGCAGTTATTGTCGGTATTCGTGAGCATACGTCGGATACTCGTTCGCTTTTCCTGAAGTTGCCTACAGAACAGCGACTCTTCTTCAAGCCTGGTCAGTTCCTTTCGTTTTTATTGCCTGTGGAGGGAAAAGAGCTGACGCGCCCATATTCGATTGTGTCAGATCCGGAAGAAAACTCAACGTTGGAGATCTGTTTCAACTTGGTGCTGAACGGTCTTGGCTCACAGTATCTCTTCAAGCGAAAAGTTGGAGACGCTTTGCGTTTTACCGGGCCGTGGGGGACCTTTGTGTTCGAGCAACCTCCCCACGGTGTAGAGAGCGTCTTTCTCGCTGATCGGACAGGTATTGCGGCTATTCGACCGATGATCCGCTATGCGTTGTCTCTAGGGGAGCGGTTTCCTGTGCAGCTATTGCATGGCGCTCTGCAAGAAGA
Organism: uncultured Enterobacteriaceae bacterium; assembly: GCA_964618735.1. GTDB lineage: Bacteria > Desulfobacterota > Binatia > Bin18 > Bin18 > SYOC01. Next base: position 2,074 of record CAZUFQ010000203.1, on the reverse strand, counting down.
GGAGCTGCTTTACCGCTCTGAGCTGGAAGGTTTAGCGCGTGTGTGCACCCATTTTCGTTTTGCTGCATTGCTATCTGCGCCTTCGTCAGAATGGCTAGGATTGCAAGGGACGTTAGTGGAACAGGTCGAACAACGATACATTAGCGGTAGCAACGATCGGAGCCGTCATTTTTATATCTGTGGGATAGGAAGCATTGTCACGGAGCTTCGCGATATGTTGCGTCGAGCTGGGTACGAACGCCGAGCTGTACACTACGAGAAGTGGTAAAAACGGCAGTGGTAAGAACAATTAAGGATGATTGACAAATTGGACCTTATGGGTCTAATTTAACGAAACGACAAGCAAGAATGTTGTGTATAACTAAAGAGAGTGGGGAAAGGAACTAGCGATGGCCTACACTGATAAGGTCCTAGAACATTACCAGAACCCGAGGAACGTAGGGAGCTTCACCAAGGACGAAGACAATGTAGGGACTGGTGTGGTGGGCGCCCCAGAGTGCGGCGACGTAATGAAGCTCCAGCTCAAGATCAACCCAGAAACTGAAATCATCGAGGATGCACGCTTCAAGACCTTTGGCTGTGGGTCGGCAATTGCGTCATCGAGCTACGTGACGGAACTGGTAAAAGGGAAGACCGTTACTGAAGCGTACCAGATTAAAAACTCGCAGATAGTTCAGGAGCTTTCGTTGCCTCCGGTGAAGATTCATTGCTCCGTGTTGGCGGAGGACGCTATTAAATCTGCGGTAGCAGACTGGCGTGCGCGCAGTAAATCGACCCAGGGGAAAAAAGAAGAAGCAGCGTAAGGCGTATTGAGAGAAGGGCAATAACTATGCAAGATCTGAATGCATCGATCATGGGAGCCAAAGGCCAGGGAGAAGATATTCTGCTTGGTGATGCGGTCGTACTCACGCAATTAGATAAAGCGATTGGTTGGGCAAGAAAGTATTCCCTTTTCCCTTACCCTTTTGCGACAGCCTGTTGCGCTATGGAATACATGGCGTTGTCGATGACGCCCTATGACATCGACCGCTTCGGCGCCCTGCTGCCGCGGTTTAGTCCTCGCCAAGCTGATCTTTTGATGGTGATTGGCACGGTCACCTGTCGCCAGGCTCCCATTCTGAAACGCGTCTATGAACAAATGGGCGAACCGAAGTGGGTGATGGCGTTTGGCGCGTGTGCTTCGACTGGTGGATTTTATGATAATTATACTACAGTGGCCGGAATCGATCGTATTATTCCAGTTGATGTGTACGTTCCCGGATGTCCTCCCCGTCCAGAGAATGTGTTGGATGCCTTGATGGCGTTACAACAGAAGATTCAGGGGCAAAAGCAGATTGTGCGAGGAGCCCAGCTGTAAAAATAAAAGGGAGGAACGCCATGCCCACTCAGGAAGAAGTGTATGATGTTTTACGCACCTGTTATGATCCTGAGATCCCGGTCAACATCGTTGACCTCGGCCTTGTTTACGATGTCCAAGTCGCCGCACAAAAGATCGACGTGAAGATGACGCTTACGGCGCGTGGGTGTGGAATGGGCGGGTACATTGCCTCCGAAGCCGAGCAAAAATTGCTGGAGATTCCTGGTATCGTAGATGCGAAAGTTGAAATTGTATGGGAACCTCCGTGGGAGCCGACGATGATGAGTCTTGAGGCAAAACGGACCCTGGGAATGCCGGAAGAGGACTGAGATTTGTTTTTCATGAAAGAGCATAACAACGGAAAAAAAGGGACTGTAAAAGGCAAGGCGACCTGAGGTGATACACATGGGGAAAAGAGCGCAATTTCGCCCCGGTGAGCGCAGTTCGCTCATGAATATTGGACGGCGGGTTGATTACGCCATACGTGCGCTCTCCTACTTGGCGGCGCAACCGCAACAACAAATTGTTTCGCGGCGAGAGATCCAGACCAAACAAGATATTCCTGCACATTTCCTTTCAAAGATCATGAAGCGGCTAGCGAGTGCGGGCTTCGTGCAATCGTATATGGGAACGCGAGGCGGATTTACTCTGAAGAAATCTCCTGCTGAGATCAACTTGAAAGAGGTCTACGAATGCCTTGAGGGACCACTCTTGCTT
>CAZUFQ010000202.1:0-9510 GCA_964618735.1 uncultured Enterobacteriaceae bacterium | reverse complement strand
GTGAAATAGGCCAGCATCCAGCCCAACTCGAACACGCCGCGTCGGTAGACGCAATCTTCAAAATAGGTGACCGGTCCTGAAACCGGACCCATCGCTTTCAGATGGGGCGGTCGTTGTGGTGCGGCTAGATACTGTACGAGGCCCATGTAAGATTGCCCGACAGTGCCCACATTACCGTCAGACCAGGGTAAACGCGCCGCCCATTCTATAGTGTCGTAGCCGTCGTTGGCTTCATGGATGAATGGATAGAATTCGCCTCCTGAGCTGTAGCGGCCGCGCGTGTCTTGCACAACTACCACATAACCATGCGACGGAAAGTAATCCTTTTCCGTCAACGCCATGTCGGCGTTTTTGTCATACGGCGTGCGCACGACCAAGACTGGGAATCGACCATCCGCATCTGGGCGATAGATGTCTGAGTATAGCGTGACGCCATCGCGCGTACGCATGGGCAGGTCTTTTTCGACAATGACTCGATGACTAGGTGTGCTTCCTAATGTCGTTGCCATAATCCCCCTCCTACAATTGGCGTCCTACCCTAGCATAGGTCATGCGTCAGGAAAAAGGGGAAATGGCTGAACGTTAGTCGGATGGTCTCGCTTCGCTACCCGTCGTGCTGGAATGAGGAGGTGATATCGGCGCTTCTTGGTTGTTGGGACTCCGTTGGCGGGTGCGTTTCAGCATCATGTCAGCAGCGTGAAATGCAAGTGGATTGAGTGTGATTGAGAGGAGAGCGCCTGCGAGGATGAGGTCGCGTCCTTCGGAAGGCAACAGACCGAGCGCGACCCCGAATCCGGCGAGGATAAACGAGAATTCCCCGATCTGCGCCAAACTCACCGCTATCGTCAGCGCGGTTTCAGAAGGGTAGCGAAATGCGCGTACTAACACATAGGTGATCAGAGACTTGCCAAGAACGATGATGGCCAACACTGTGAGTACGTGAAAGGGATTGCGCAACAAAATGGAGGGGTCGAAGAGCATGCCAACGGACACAAAAAAGAGGACGGCGAAAGCATCTTGCAAAGGTTGTAAGTCAGTTGCGGCTCGATGGCTATGATCGGACTCGTTGATCACTACGCCGGCAAAAAAGGCTCCCAGAGCGAAAGAGACGCCAAAAAGTTTTGCCGCGCCAAAGGCAATACCTAACGCGACGGCCACTACTGCAAGTGTGAAAAGTTCTCGTGACCCGGTCCTGACTACAATGTTGAGCAGCCACGGGAGAAGGCGCGCGCCTACGAGCAACATAAGACCAACAAAAGCTCCCACTTTGCCGAGCGTCAGGCCCACTGAAAGCAATACTCCTTGTTCAGGAATAGCGTTGGAGAGAGTTGGTAATTGTCCGCCTAAGGTGTTTGCCACAGCTGGAAGGACAACGAGAGTGAGGACCATGATCAGGTCTTCAACGATAAGCCAGCCGACCGCAATACGGCCATTGCTCGAATCGAGCGTCCCTTGTGCTTCTAAGGCGCGCAACAACACCACCGTGCTTGCAACTGAAAGAGCAAGTCCAAAAACGAGTCCGGTCCCGAAAGACCAACCCCACACCCACGTCGCAGTAAGACTGAGTATCGTAGCCGCGAGGATTTGCCCGACCGCTCCAGGAATAGCAATACGACGCACCGCAAGTAGGTCGCGCAAGGAGAAATGAATACCAACGCCAAACATCAGCAGTATGACTCCAACCTCAGCTAGTTCACTGGCGAGATGAGCATCGGCCACAAAGCCAGGAGTAAACGGTCCAACCGCAATGCCAGCGAGGAGATAGCCAACGAGCGGCGGCAAACGCAGCTGAATGGCGAGAAAGCCGCCTAAAAATGCAAAGGCGAGGCTAACGGAGATGGTGGCAATTAGCGCGGTCTCGTGCGGCACGGCAAAGCTCTCCTTCGAGATGGTTGCGAAGAGATCTGAATCTGGAACGAGCTGTTCTTCTGGCAGGAGACCGACAGGAGACAAAGGTTGCCCGGCGTCAGCGGCGATTATGACTAAGGACCCTGTCTCGCACTCTCCTCTTTCGTAGTTGCCTCTTCACACCCTCTAGTCATCGGCTGCGAAAAGTGGCTACGATAGCTCAGTTCATTTATAACGGGTCAACGAGAGAACGCAATGTCGGCTCTGGAGCGGCATCGTCCACACAACGCCAAGTTAAGGAGGGACTCTTATGGCGACGCAAAAGTCAAAATCGGCCGAAGTTCGTAAGCGCTTCACTCATCCGGTGATCGACTCCGACGGCCACACGGTGGAGTTCGAGCCAGGGGTAATGGACTGTCTACAAAAAATCGGCGGACCGGGCATTGTCGAGCGTTACAAAACCGAACGGAGCAAGGGGATGGCCGCCACACTGGGAGGCATGCTGGCCTGGCATCGGCTGACGCCGGATGAACGCCGCGACCAGCGCGCCACGGTGCCGCCATGGTGGGCGCTGCCGGCGAAAAACACGTTGGACCGCGTCACCGCAATGCTGCCGAAGTTGCTGTACGAGCGCTTGGACGACATGGGGCTCGATGTCACAGTTGTCTATCCCACGTTTGGGCTGTTAGCGCCGCATCTTGACGATGAGGAAATCCGTCGCGCTGCGTGCCGCGCCTTTAATACGTACCATGCCGACGTCTTTACCGAGTACAACGACCGCATTCTTCCTGTGGCGGTGATCCCTATGCACACTCCGCAAGAGGCAATAGAAGAACTTGAATATGCCGTGAAGACGTTAGGTATGAAAGCGGTGATGTTGGCCGGACATGTGATTCGTCCCGTGCCGTACGTTGAACGCACTGCTCCGGACGCGGCGCGGTTCGCCTACTGGCTGGATACGTTCTGTCTAGAGAGCCAATACGATTATGATCCGGTGTGGGCGAAGTGTGTAGAACTAAAAGTGACGCCAACCTTCCACTCTGCGGCAATGGGCTGGGGACACCGCACTTCTATTTCCAACTACATGTATAATCACATTGGTCACTTCGCCGAAGCCGGCGAAGCGCTCTGCAAAGCCCTTTTCTTCGGCGGGATCACAAAACGCTTTCCGACCTTGACCTTTGCGTTTCTTGAAGGCGGCGTCAGCACGGGGGCGCGGTTGTATGCAGACCTGATTGCACGCTGGAGAAAACGCAATCCGGAGGCGATTGAAAATTACAATCCCGCTAACCTCAATATGGAAATGGTGATGGATCTCTGCCAGCGCTACGGCGGCCGGGTCACTGAAGGGAAGCTCGATCGATTGAGCAGCGCAAGCGGTGCAACGATTAACACCAAAGCCGCGCCTACCAATGTGAACGATTTCTCACGGAGCGGCGTAGAAAAAGAAGAAGACATCCGCGATCTTTTCGTCCCCCGGTTTTATTTCGGTTGTGAAGCGGACGACCCTATGAACGCCACCGCGTTCAACACAAAAGCCAATCCTTATAATGCAAAGATCCGAGCAGTGTTCAGCTCGGACATCGGTCATTGGGACGTGCCAGATATGACGGAAGTGACGGAAGAAGCCTATGAACTCGTCGAGCACGGCGTGTTCACCGAAGAGAACTTCCGTGACTTCGTGTTCACCAATCCCACCACGCTCTGGACAGGGATGAACCCGGACTTTTTTAAAGGGACGATTGTAGAGAACCAAGTGAGTCGGTTGCTAGCGAGCGGAGCGCATGGAGAATGACTGAAGACGAGACGGACAAAAAGGGCGACAGTGGGGGTGGTGTGGTGGTGGAGGCGGTGTCGCCCTCTTTGTCTGTACTAATAATAACGGCGAAGGAGACAAAACCTTTAATAGGTCGATTAGCCATGAGGGAAGGAGAAGAGTAGCGTTGTCGCTTAAAGCTCTTGCTATCGTATTCCGAAATTATCATAAGAGTGTGGTAAGAACGGTATGCGACAATATCTTCTCCTTTTCGTGGGTTTGTTGGTGCTTCAGTCTGCGCTGGTGCAGGCCGGAGAACTCTCAACCTCCGCGTTGAAGCCTTCGCCGCTCGACCCGACCGGCGCTATCAACGGGCCTTTTCCTTCGGGAGACGGCAGAATTGCGTATTATTTTATTGCTAATTTGCGTCAGGGCGAGTTGCTGACTCAGCTCTCTTTTAAAGGTCGGGCTGGCCGCGAAAAGCGCGTCGAGTTAGCTCTGCTTGATAGCGAAGCCCACCTCGTGAGCTGTTATTGGATTCAAGGCGCGGAAACGTGGAAAGATGCGATTCGTAGTTTTCCTATTGAGATGGCTGGGCAGCGCATTTTTCGTGTGACAGTATTTGGTCCAACGACTGATGAATTCCGAGTCGAGCTCGGAGGGCGTGCTCTGCCGCCGCCGACTCTGGCAAAAGCAGAGACCCCGCCCCAAGCGAAACCTGCGGCAAAAGCGTCGCCACCAGCAAAAAAACCTTCCGCGAAGAAGAAGTAGTGACGGATGGAAAAATAATGAGTGTCTTTTGAGTAGCCTAATGCGGGAGTGCGAAGCGTAAGGATTGAGATGGGAGAAGTCTCGTGTTCGTCATTCTCGCGCGACTATTATAACTATTATAAAATGTGCCACTGCTGGCTTGTCCAGCAGTGCATAGTCTTTTTTAGAGGAATGACGGGCTACTCCACGCATTGGCTAGGAGCCAAGGGCGACATGTTACTTCTTCATCATTGCATTCAGCGCTGCTTGCTGTTCGTCCAACCCTTTCTTTGCCGACGGGTGCTGTTGAACAGCCGCCCACCACGCAGCAATTTTTGGACGCCCTTCACTTGGACCTTTAGAGCCAAACCCTGGCAGGAAATTCGTCATGAAAAAGATAGTCGGCGCCAGGGCGGCGTCGGCGAGAGTAAACGAACTTCCAGCCGCGCAGGGGCTGACGAGCATTGCTTCGAGCTGATCGAGGCGGTTGTTGATTTCCGTCACTTTCTCTTCCACGAATTTGTCATCGAGTTTCTGCCCAAAAAGTTTGGGGAGGAGGGCGCGCAGCGGCGGTTCAAGATAGAGATCGTGGAAACGGGTGAAGGTGCGAACGTGGGCCCGGCCTTCAGCATCTTTCGGCAGCAGCGGCTTCTCTGGATATTTATCTTCCAGATACTCGTTAATAATTTCAGATTCGGCGATAAGCTGGCCATTGTCGAGTACTAGGGCTGGCACTTTGCCCAAGGGGTTGATCTTCTTATAGTCCGCCGAGCCGAGCCCTCCCGGCGGGTTGACCTTCTCAAAATTCACCCCTTTCTCGTACAGGGCAATGCGAGTCTTTGTTGCGAAATTGCTCAGATCTATACCGTAGAGCTTCATACCACCCTCCTATGGAGAAAATATTCTCGACCTTTGCGACTATTCAGCAGCTAACGGACTAAGTCAAGTCTGCAATGCTTGCAGACGCCTAGGTCATAGTGATAGTAGGGGCGCACTATGTTGTATTTCTGTCTTTCGCTGCTGATGCCGTTTGGCCTGCTGCTCTCTGGGATATTCATCTCTACGGCGGCAGAGGCTCGCATTACCAAGATCGTTATCGAGCGCACGGAATCTCCCGCCTTCGAAGGGCAAGAGTTTGGTTCGGTTGGGCGTTACGAGAAACTCACCGGACATCTGTTTGGCGAGGTTGATCCAGCTGCTCCTGAAAACGTGGGCATCATCAATCTGAACAAAGCGCCGAAAAATGCCGCTGGTCACATCGAGTACAGCACCGATGTGTATATCCTCAAGCCGGTGGAATTAGAGAGAGGCAACCACAAACTTTTCTACGGCGTCCTTAACAGAGGCAACAAAGTAGACCTGATGATGATGAACAATGCTCCGTACGGAGAACAGACGAACGACCCCGCCAAAGCGGAAGATGTGGGCAACGGTTTTCTCATGCGCCAGGGGTACACCATTGTCTGGAGCGGTTGGCAGGTGCGCGGAAAAACCGGCGCTCAGTGTTGTATCGACCCAAAACCTCAGGCCATGGGCGCCGAACTTCCTATTCCTGTAGACAAAGACAAGCCTTTGACTGGGACCGTGCGCGACTTGTTTGTTGGTCGTCAACAAACCAATCCACCGAATCACCAAACCGTTACATTAAGTTACCCGGTTGCAGTCCTTGCTCCTGAACGGATGCAAGTGACTGTCCGCGCAAAAGCCGAAGGAGACGCGTCGCAACCGATTCCTCCTTGCGTAGCTGGAGTGAAAGCGATTCGTTGCTGGAGTTTTCTCGATGAGCAAACCGTCTCTTTGTCCCCACAGTTCGAGTCCGGCCTCCTCTATGAATTTGTTTACACGGGAAAGAATCCTATAGTGCTGGGGCTCGGGTTCGCCGTCACTCGCGATGTCGTGTCATTCTTGCGCTACCAAACCGCCGACGACAGCGGCGCCCCAAATCCTTTGCGACTCAGTGAAAAAGAGATCGACGTGACGAAGGTCCTCGCCTTTGGCGTTTCACAAGCTGGTCGTTATCTGCAAGAGCACATTTATAGAGGGTTCAACCAGGATGAGCGCAGACGGAAGGTGTTCGACGGGCTCATCGCAGACGTCGGCGGCGCCGGAAAAACCTTCACGAATTTTGCATTTGGTCAGCCGGGGCGTACTCAAGGCGGCCATCAAGATTACGGGTTTCCCGAAAACTGGTTTCCGTTTGCGTATGGAGCCCAACATGATCCACTGACAGAGAAGCAGGACGCTGTCCTGCGCAATGGCAGCGGTCGCATTGGCGATGGCTTCGACCCCTTGGTGGTGGTGACAAACACAGCGACGGAATACTGGCGTAAAAGCGCGTCATTGCTTCATACCGACTCCCAAGGAAATGATGCGTCAATTCCGGATAACGTACGGCTCTACTTTTTCGCCAGCGCCCAGCATTTCCCCCAATTTCCACGGATTACTACCTCTTTGGGTGAACGTTTGCCAAAGGGAATGTGTCAACAAGAACAGAACCCGGCCTTCCGTGGTCCAGTAATGCGAGCACTGCTGGTAGCGCTGGATAATTGGGTCAGCACCGGAGCGCCGCCGCCAGATAGTATGATACCGACGCGCAAGGCCGGGACTCTCGTCCCGGTTCAAGAAAGCGTGAAGCGGTTTCCCAAGATTCCCGACATCGCGCATATTGGACGGGCCAATCAAACCTACGCCCAGTATGGAGAGATTATCGCGCACAGTCCGCAAACGCAGTATACGACCCTTGTGCCGAAAGTCGACGCTGATGGAAACGACCTCGGCGGCATTCGCCTGCCGGATATTGCTGTCCCGCTCGGCACCCACACTGGCTGGGCCGTACGCGCCGATGTGCCTGGTGAAATGTGCGGCAACCTGGGGCAGTTTATTCCTTTTGCGAAAACCAAAGCCCTGCGTAATGCCGCGCGCGACCCGCGCCCTTCTTTAGCCGAGCGGTATCCGCAATCAAAAAACTATGTGACCCAGATTACCCAGGCGGCGAGAGACTTGCAGGCGCAACGATTCCTGTTAGAGGAAGATGTAGCGGCATACATTGCTGACGCCGAACGAAAAGTTGCTGACATTTTCGCTCCGCCGCCGCCGAAGCCAGAAACAGGTTCTGAGCGAGGGAAAAAGGCGCTCCACAAATAAGGAGGAATTAACAATGGAGAAAGACGTCACCTTTTACAGCGCTGGGTTGAAGTTGGTCGGGACGCTCTACACACCAGATAGTCTCCGGGCAGGAGAGAAGCGCCCCACTGTTCTCTGTTGCCACGGACTGCGCGCAAATCGCAAAGTAATTCTTCCCGACTTCGCCCGCGCATTTGTCAAAGCTGGGTATGCCGCCTTCGTCTTCGATTATCGCGGCTTCGGTGAGAGTGAGGGGCAGAAGAATCGCCTGATTTCTAAAGAGCGCGACGAAGACATTATCAACGCCACCACGTTCTTAGGGCTCCAGCCGGAAATAGATGCGACCCGCATTGCCCTCTTCGGCATCAGCTATGGCGGCGCTAACGTGATTTCAACCGGCGCAGCGGACCCGCGCACGAAAGCGGTCGTGAGCGTTGTGGGCTTTGGCGATGGGGACCGCTGGGCGCGGAATAGCCGTCGTTTGTGGGAGTATTGGGCGTTGCGCAGACGGATCGAAAAAGACCGCGAGCGCCGCGTACTGACGGGAACCTCGGAATACGTTGATACCTATGAAATTCTTGTTCCTACGCCGGCAGAAGAAAAATTTTACAGCGGCGGCGGGGCCATCGCCTCGCTGAAGACGGAATTGCCGCTGGAAACGGCCGACGACATCCTCTCATACAAGCCCGAAGAAGTCATTCACAAAATCGCGCCGCGCCCCGTTCTTATCATTGGCGCGGAGTTGGACTATCTCACTGGGTTTGAGGAATGCGTGAGCATGTATGAAAAAGCCCGCGAGCCGAAACATCTGCATATCTTGCCGGGCATCTCGCACTATGAAACGTACTCGCAAGGGTTCGACACTGTCGTGCAGCTTAGCTTAGATATGTTCAAACGGGCCATGGCTTAGCACAGCCACGCATTATGTTCATCAAAGGAGGTCTTTGTGGAATTTGGTTTATTTACGCTCTTTGATTTTTTTCGCGATCGACAAGACGAAGTGCAATACTATCGTGACACGCTCGATTTAATGGTGCTTGCGGAAAAGCTTGGGTTTGATTCCGTGTGGGGAGGAGAAGAACATTTCTATTCTTTCGGTTTGTGTCCCAGCCCACAACTCTTTCTTACGGCAGTAGCCCGTGAGACTTCCCGGATACGCTTAGGGACAGCCATCAGTCTCTTGCCGTTTGAAAATCCGTTGCGCAAGGCTGAAGACTTCGCCATGCTCGACATTCTGAGCAATGGACGCCTCAATTTCGGGGTGGGGCGCGGCATTATTCCGAAGCATTTCGAGGGATTCCGCATTGACCCGCGCGAAAGCCGCGCTCGCTATGAAGAATCACTAGCCATCATTCGCGGCTCTTGGACGCAAGAGCCTTTCTCTTATGAAGGGCAGTTCTGGCAAGTGCCGTCGTTAGGGCTCTCTCCCAAACCTGTACAAAAGCCGCATCCTCCTATTTATCGGGGCACGATAAGTCTAGAGTCCTTCGAGACTGCAGGCGTAGTTGGCGATAACGCCTTCGTGGTGCCGTGGTTAACCGGGCGGCATGCTGAGGTGCAGTCCCGCCTGCAACGTTATCGCACCGTACTCAAAGAACACGGCCATTCACCGAAACGGACAACCTTCATCTTTTTCTTATTTGTTGATCCGGACCACAACGCCGCGATGCGTGATGGTCGGGAGTCGACTTACAACTACACGCGTTTGTTTACTTCGTTCGTGCCGCCCGAAGCGCTACAAGCGTTCAGGCCGGAAGACCCTTTCAAGGCCTTCTTGGATTTCGCTCTCTCAATGCCAGACCATTTAGAAGAGCGCGCGGTAATTGGCACGCCGGCAGAATGTCGTCGCCGGCTGAAGGAACTCGACGACGAGTTTGGTCTTGACCAAATCGCCTTCTACTTTCACGCCGGAGCTCGCGACCCTAAGCGGGCGCGCTACGGAATGGAATTGTTTGCCAATGAAGTAATGCCGGAATTTAGAAAAACATGAATCGGAGAAACGGAGAGGGGGAGAATCGGAGAAAAAAGAAGCA
>CAZUFQ010000201.1:0-9568 GCA_964618735.1 uncultured Enterobacteriaceae bacterium | reverse complement strand
GACCTGATGTCGCGCCGCCAGGCAGCGAGCTGTGGATCACTGATATCTCTTGGACAGCGAAAGAAACGGATACACACCTGCGGGACCTCGCAGATCGAGGAGTCAAAATTTTCTGGTTTGATCATCATCGCACGGCGTTGAAACGTTACGCTGCAGGCGACATCAATGTCCCTTTCACAGCGCATGTTGTCAGTGAAGAATTTTCGGCGGCTCGTCTTGTCTACCAATATCTAGAAGAACAACTTGCTAAAGCCAAACGCATCAACCCCCGCTTCACGGACTTTCGTCAGGCCGTGGCGATGGCTGACGACAATGATCGCTGGATCCACGCTATCCCCGGCTCACGGGAACTTGCCTGGACGATTCAGACGATGGGCGCGGACGAACAAAGCTTAGCTGGATATGAAGCCTTGCTCGACATAGACGCCAACGTCACGTACACCCCGTCGATGCGTGAGGCTTACGCCAGAACAGCAAAAGAGATTGAGGATAGCTTCGCTTTAGCGGAAAAAAGCCGCGTCGATTTGCCGTTACCCGGAACACCCTACACACTTGTCACGGCGCTGTGCGAGGGCTACGCCAGTGAGATCGGCGACGCCTGGGGGAAAAAAGCGACGCAGACAGTGCTCGCCTTTTACGATCTAGCCGGTGAAGGCGTCAGCTTACGACGTTCGCCAGACTGCGATATTGATCTTTCGCAACTCGCGCAATTTTTTGGCGGAGGCGGCCATGCCGCGGCGGCGGGGTGCCGCCCAGCCAATCTACATAAGCTTTTTTCGCACACGCTAGCCCAGGTCCTCTCGACCGCTATCCCCTCTCTTCTCAAATGAAGATGCGTCACAATCTCACTGACGGTTTCCCAACTTGACAAGCGAGACAATTGCCTCACAGTACGAACGCCGCCAAGCGCTCGGTCTCTTCGCCGGCTTGGCCCTGTTCCTTCTTTTGCTGTTTTTACCCGCTCCTTCCGGCCTGGAAATCAAAGCCTGGCGCATGGTCGCCGTCACCACACTCATTGGCGTGTGGTGGGTGACGGAAGCGATGCATCCTTCAATCACAGCCCTGCTGCCGCTCGCTCTCTTTCCATTTCTCCACATTTTGACGCCGCAGGAAGTGTCCGCCGCGTACGCGGACCAGGTGATCTTTCTCTTCATGGGTGGCTTCTTGATTGCGCTAGCCATGGAAAAATGGCATCTACATCACCGCATCGCTCTACAGATTCTCACCCGTGTCGGCGCTTCACCGCACTCACTCACATTAGGCATCATGAGCACGACAGCAGCAATATCCATGTGGGTATCGAACACGGCGACAACCCTCATCATGTTGCAGATCGACACCGCCGTACTCGCCCATGCCGATGCGGAGGGCTATAACACCAAGAAAGGTTTTGGCGCGGCCCTTATACTGATGATCGCGTATGGCGCCTCTATTGGCGGGGTCGGTACGCCGGTCGGCACCCCGCCAAACGTCATCTTTATCGGAGCATTCGCAAAGCTCTTTCCTGAAGCGCCGCCCATCGTGTTTTTACAGTGGATGCTGTTTGGCGTTCCCACAGTCATTACTCTGGTGCTGATCACCTGGGCGTATCTCAGCTTCGTTATCTTTCGTTACCCAACGATCGGATGGCAAGCGAATCGTCAATTTTTACAAAATCAACTCATGGCGCTTGGTCCCATGAGCCCAGAAGAGAAAAAGGTCTTATTGGTCTCTGTACTCACCGCCCTGCTGTGGATTTTCAGGGAAAACCTTCTCCTCGGCAGTGTAACGATTCCGGGGTGGTCTAGCTTGTTGCCTCCACCAGCGACAGTCCAAGATTCGACCGTCGCTATGGCGATGGCGTTGCTGTTGTTCCTCATTCCTGCCGATAGAAAAGCGGGGACGTTCCTCATGGATTGGGCGGCGGCGGAGCGCATTCCGTGGGGAGTGCTTCTACTTCTGGGCGGAGGACTAGCTCTAGCTGCAGGAGTAGAGAAATCTGGACTCGCAGTGTGGCTCGGCTCTCGCCTTACGCTTGTCGGGCAACTATCCACCCTCAGCGGCATTTTCCTGGTGACGTTGTTAACGGCATGGGTCACAGAGTTCGCCAGTAACACCGCCACGGTCACATTGATGTTGCCCGTGCTCTCCGCCACGGCGCAAGCGATGCAACTCGACCCTCTATTGCTTATGGTTCCTGCGACTTTCGCTGCTTCAGTATGTAACTTTATGTTACCATCCGCGACTGGACCCAATGCCATTGTATTTGCGAGCGGCCACGTCACCGTTCCCCAGATGATTAAAGCTGGAGTTGGCCTGGACCTTATTGGAGCAGCAGTCTTAACGATGCTTGTCTATCTGCTCGGTCTTCCGATTTTCCATGTCACACTGAATGGGCTCCCGTTCTGGGTACATTAACGAGAGGATATTGCTGCTGTCCCGAACCGCCTCCCAGACGGGCCCTTGCCGAAGCCCGCACAGGCACCAAGAAAAGGCTTCCTCCAGAATGGCATAAGGCACAGGTGGTTTCTTAGCGCGCCCGGGCGCTAACGCTTGTTAGAAATGTATAATGCTGAGCGCCCGTGGTGATCCGCGCCCAAGAGCCAAAGCAAGGCACGAGTGGAGGTGTTGGACATCAGCTCTAGAGCCTGATTAGTCGGAGTGCGGTGCTGGAGTTACCTTTTTTTTCCACTTCGGCCGCAGCTTGTCGCATCCGAAGGCTGACCGAATACTCGCCTCAGTGCACGACCTACGTTCCTCCAGTTCGTAGAACTCAACCGCAGGAAGTTGTTCTTTTCGAAGCCTCATGGCCTCGCGAAACAGAAACCTCCCGTACTCATCCTCCTTCGGGAAACCGTACCCAACAATGATGAATGAAGTCGCGTCGCGGATCGCGCGCGTTACTAGTTTCCATTGATTGCTCACGACCTCCCATACGGCAGGAAAGTACATCTTCTGAACCTCGTAGATTAACTCACTCTTGATCGGTACGGCTCCCAAAACAAGCGGCTCGCGCTGCTGGTCCACTTGATCTGACTCCATAGCCTTGGCGACACCGCCCTCCTGGGTCAGCCACTCGATCTGTTTGGTAGTCCAGTTCATGCACCACGATACTGAACCATGTGGTTTCGCGAACCCTATGGCTTCGTCTCTTCTGATCGAGGACGGTGGCACCAGCACGCGATGAAACGTGCTTGCAACTTGCTCGACAACTGTGTCGTAGTTGAACGAGATAACGACGTCACCGTGGTTCAACTGCTTACCGAACAGATGTCCGAGTGTGTAGTCGTTCGTTTTGGGAAGCAATGCCGCCGCCTTGTCACAGGCTGAGCCGTAAAGCTGAAGCAGCACCCGTTTTAAATCCAAAGTGGCGTTCGGATCCCATTGTGGCCAGACGGGCAACACGCGTCCGAGTTTGGCGTAGTAGTCGATGCAAGTCCAAATTGGCTCTAGACCGAGTTGCTCGATTGGGCGACCAAGATGCCGCACGACCTCTGCGAGGCCTGGGTACTCCGTTTCCCATGATGGGTGCCTTGACTTCAGTACCAACCCGAAATACTTGGCTACCGGAGGACACTCCGGCCTGCCGCAAAGAGTTCCATACGAGGCTCCGGCGCCAACGAAGAACGCTTTCATATTCTTGGCCTTCCAAATCGTCTGGCTAACTCCTGAGTTTACCGCGCCCCGCCTCGCGGTATAGCGTGCTTCGCGACGGGGAACGAAAACAGTAAAATTTCGCATAGTATTCCCTGGGACGCTCTCGCTTGTCAAGGCTTTCACGCCTGAGCTAAATGGTCCCCTACCCTAGCCGCATTAAAATTCTGATTGATGCCGGTTGCAGTTGCTCACCGTGTCCATGTAAAAGCAAACGGGAGGGAAAAATCATGTCTGACCTGCGCCTAACCTTGGGAAAAGGGTGCTTCATTTTTCTATTCGTTCAGATTGTTATTACCCTATTATCTGTATCTACATACGCGGAGGAACCCACAGGGAAGCCAGCGCAGCGTAAAGTCCTCGGTGGGCTTCAACCATTTACCAAAGAACAGCTTGCTGATTTCCTTTCCGAGCGGCGCAATGCAGCCATTGCTACACTGAACACCAAAGGCGACCCCCAACTAACCCCAGTCATTTTCTATTGGGATGGCTCAGCCTTTTACTTCTCGATCACCAAAGAAACGGTGAAGTACCGCAACATCAAACGCGACCCAAGAATCAGCGTCATTGTCGATGATGTGCTCGACCATCACTGTGTCATCGCTTCCGGAAAAGCAAAGATCCGCGAGAACGATATCTGGGACATGACCAGCAAAATCGTGTACAAATATTACGGTAAAGGAGAGGGCGATCCCTATCTCGAACATCTTAAGAAGCAGAATCGCGTGCTCATTGTCCTCAAGCCGAAGAAGATCCAGTCCTGGGGCCCAAAGCCGAAGGAAGCAGCAAAGCCCTAACAGTTTGTTCTAGAATGCACTCATGGGACACGATCACAACCATAATCATGACGATAATCAACGCCGGCTCAAACTCGCTCTTGTGCTCACCGGTGGTTATTGCATTGTCGAATTTGTTGGGGGCCTCCTCACCCATAGCCTCGCGCTTTTATCTGACGCTGGCCACATGCTGTCCGATGTCTCGGCTATGGGCTTGTCGCTTTTTGCCGCCTATATTGCGACTCTCCCGGTCACTTCGCAGAAAACTTTTGGTTACTATCGCGCAGAGATACTCGCCGCCTTTTTCAACGGGCTTGCCTTATGGCTCGTGGCTGGCGTGATTTTCCGGGAGGCGTATTACCGGTTCTTTTCTCCTGCTGACATTCACGGAAATGGCATGATCCTCATTGCAAGCATCGGTCTCGGCGTCAATCTCGTTACAGCCTGGATGCTGCACGATCCCCACCACGATAATCTCAACGTGCATGGCGTGTTTTTACATGTGTTGAGCGACGCTTTAGGATCGGTCGGAGCCATCGTCGCCGGTATTTTCATTGTGACGACCGGCTGGAGTTGGGCCGATCCGGTGACGAGTGTTATAATTGGCATACTGATTCTCTTCAGCTCGTTCGGCATCGTACGGGAATCGATCGACATCTTGATGCAGGCGACTCCGCGTCATCTCAATCTCGGTGAAATTCAGACCACAATCGAAGCGGTTCCTGGTGTGGCGCGAGTACATGATCTCCACGTTTGGACGCTCACCTCGGGGCTGTTTACTCTCACTGCCCATGTCGTGGTCAATGGAGCGTCGGATCATCATGCTTTGTTAGACGCGATTGAACAAACCATTCAAGACTCATTCGGAATCGACCACACCACCATCCAACTCGAACCACAGGATCGTCAACAAAATGAACCTACGCATTTTCGAATAAGGGAGGGACTCATAACAGGATTACGTAAAGGTAATTTCGGTCAACTCCTGTTGATGGGCGTATGTCTGACCCTGGTCTTCGCCTGCGGCAAGAATGAAGGGACAAAACCGGAGCGACAACCTACGCCGCTGGACCTCTCCACTACAGGAACCGTGACTGGCAGTATCCTCTTCGACGGCGCGGCGCCGGAGCCGTCGCTTGTCCAACTCAGCGGCTGGTCCGAATGCGCTGCGCAACACCCGGAAGGCAACCCCAAAGCCAATGACGTGCTTATTAACAATGTCAAATTGCAAAACGCAATAGTGTATGTAAAAGACGGCTTAGGCGATCGCGTCTTTGCCGTGCCTGCGACACCAGCCGCACTCGATCAACGAGGGTGTATCTTTACTCCGCGAGTTCTTGGTCTGCAAACGGATCAGCCGCTCCTGATGTTGAACAGCGATCCACTCGCACACAACGTGCATGGCTTACCCAAAAATTCTTCACCGTGGAATTTCAGTCTCGGCGTTAAAGGCGCTTCTCGCACGACGAACGTAAGCAAACCGGAGACGATGATAGAAATCAAATGCGACATTCATCCCTGGATGCGCGCCTATCTCGGCGTGTTCGATCACCCTTATTTTGCAGTGAGCGCGGCAGATGGCAGTTTCACGCTGAAAAATCTGCCTCCAGGCGAGTACACGCTCGAAGCCTGGCACGAGCGCTTCGGCGTGCAAACACAAAAGATTACGCTAGGCCCCAAAGAGACGAAAGAAATCGCCTTTACGTTTAAAGCAAGTTAAAAAGAAGAGCCTACTTCAGCGACGTTCGGCATAGGCTGCCAATATCCGCTCAATGAGACCTGTGGTGGAAGCTCCGGTTTGATAGGGGATCAACACCACTTGTCCACCCCGGGCCTCCACCTCTTCTTTGCCAACCACGGCCTCGGCGCTCCAATCTCCGCCTTTCACCAAAATGTCCGGCTGTAGCACACAAATCAGTTGTAAAGGAGTATCTTCCTCAAACGTAATGACATAATCTATAGCTTCCAGAGCCGCCAGCATAGTCGCACGCTCCAGTTCGTTGAGGATCGGCCGTTTCTCTCCCTTGAGTCTTTTTACTGAGACATCGCTATTGATTCCCACAACGAGCACATCGCCCAAGGCTTTCGCGCGCGTGAGCGTATAAATATGCCCCGGATGCAGCAAGTCAAAACACCCATTCGTGAACACTATTCTTTTCTCTTGCCGGCGCAATGCGATTAGCTTTTCCTGAAGCTTTGCAGCAGAGGGATATATTTTCGCCATAGCGTAATTTTTCCGCCGAGCATATCAACTTGTCGACAGGAATAGCTATTCATTTTCCTGCTAGCTAGAACATCGTGTGATTAGAAGAGCTCAGCCCAACCAAAGTGAAGAGCAGACGAAACTCAAATTCACGAGGATTGACTTTGTCAATAATACCAAAATCAACATACCAACATTTTTGAGGACCAATGTACCGAAGGAAATAGCGATTCCCTAGGAATGAAGAGGTATTGAGATCATAGCGGGCAATATAGGACCCCATGAGGGAATCGGTCAGCCGAAGGATCATAACGGTATCGACTTCTTTCGGTCGAGTGATATCGATGGGATTCGTAAGCCCAGAATTGAACTGATTAATGACGCGAGGGCTCGTCCAGCGGTAGGTGACGCCAATGTTAGAAGTTCGTTGGAGATGTTGCAGGAGCGGCGGCAACGCAGGAAACGGACGAGGATCCCGTAAAGACGCTCCCATTCTTATCGTAGTCGCATGCCCATTATCCACGGCATAAGTAGAGTCAAAAGTGAAGGAAGTGAAAGAAAATGGCGTAAACCGAGCTGAGACATTCACATCAGAGTAGTGTTTAATCTCTCTACTCAGGCTCCGATCAGGGTCGTAGGCTTGTGTAATCGTCAGCCGCCCAAGTTCTCGGATTTCCGCGCCTCCTTCCGTCGCATCGCCCTCCGCCGGAGTTGTCCGGAATTTTCCCAGGAAGCGATTTGCGGCTCCATAAATAAATACGTTTCTCTTGTTAATACGATCAAGAGGATCATAGAAAGGCAGGTCGTCCTGATTCACGAGCGGTATGTAGCGATAGGAAACTTCCGGCTCGACAATATGCTGCAGTTTTAAAAACTTGCCCCAATTGACGTCAAACACACGGGAGAAGCGAGTGCCAAGCTCAGCGTCAAACTGCATAATTTCACGGGTCTGATCGCCACGCAGCTTCGGAGTAGTAGTCGTGGAGGGCCCGGGCGCTTGCGAAGTCATATGATAAGCCGTCTCTCTCCCAGTCACACCGACAGAACCAAAGGCATAATCCCCAAGATGAAAGGGCAGCGCAAGGGACGGCGCAAGATCGAAACGTTGTCCGGCATAGCCTTTATTTCGATAAAAATTATCTCCTTCCACAGCGACGCTGGCCTCCAAGCGATCGTGCCACAAGTATTGCCGCTCTTGAAATTGCAAACTCGGAAACACTTGAAAGGCCGAACTTTGCTTATCGACCAGATCTTGATAATAGGTGGCTTCGGCGCGCAGCATGGCGTTATCCCATGTTTTTACTCCGCCAGCGCGGGAATCAGTAAACCGTCGCGTCCGTAGCGTCCAGTCGGAAAAATCATCGGACTGCGGCAGATTCAATGCATAATGGGTAATTTCCCGTAAAAAGAGCTTGTCGCTGACAAGAAATAAGTCGCCGTAAAGACGCACATCGTCCGTCAGATCTTGCCGATGAGTCCCGGTAGCACTCCAGCGATTAATGGAAGTGCTTGTGGTGGCAGGCCCACGAAGTTGTTCGTTAAAATACGAAGCGGAGAGCTGACCTTCAATGTCTATATTCGGCGCGTAACGAAAATCCGCCCAGAGCCCCGCGCGTGCGGCAGTTTCGATATCCGTTGTTAAAGTTAAATCGTAGCTACGGTTGATCGCCCAGTACAAGGGCTGTTGCCATACATACCCGCGTTTGCTGGAAAAGGCATAGTGAGGGAAAAGGAGTCCGCTCTGGCGATCGGTCCGTACCGACACTGTTCCATAGGGAATATAGGCAATGGGAATGTCGCGCACCCGGAATAGCCCGTTATGCACTTCGCCCTTCCCTCGCAGGGTCACGTCAATGGTTTTCCCGCCAATACTCCAATCTGCTTTCTGAAAATTTTCACATTGACAAGTTGTAAACTTACCGTTTTCAATATGGTACGTTTGTCCGTACGATTTTTGCAGCGTCTCACCGGTTAAAATAAATTGGTTGCGGGGGAGACGAACCGTTCCTTCGTGGATCGTGCCGGTTTCATCCTCCATCTCAAAAGTCAAAGCGTTTGCATCAATCTGCCCTTGCGGATCTTTAACGACCACATTGCCCTGCGCTTCGAGCTCGTTCGTTGTGCGGTGCACGGTCACGGTGTCGGCTTTCAAGGTTGTTTCACCTTTGTGGACATCAACATTACCCGAAGCGGTGACGGTGTTCTGTTGCTCATCATAGTGCAAGGTGTCGGCCTGCACATGAGTGGGAGTTTGCTCTTTTTGTGAGGTTTGGGCCCAACCGAAGGGCGCAAATAGAAGGAAAAATAGCACAAAAAACAGGGAAAGACTTCCCCCTCGCCACAGCTCGACAGCACTGCTCATTGATGCACCGCAACGTCTCCGTCGAGAGGAAAAAAGAGCGGGTAAACTTCTCCCACTAAAAACAAAGAGCCACAGACGATAAGCGCATCGTTAGGTTTTGCCTCAGTCATCAACTGTCGACACGCCGCTTGCGCATCGGGCAGTATGCGGCTCGGGCACGACGGAGCAATTTCTTTCTTCAATACTATAGGATCTTCCGCCCGGGCTTGTTGCGCGCGCGTCACAACAATTTCCTGGGCAACCTTCGTCAACAGAGGAATCATGGACCGCCAATCTTTGTCGCGCATGACGCTTACCAACGCAGTGGCCCGTCTTCCCTGCAACACGTCTGGCAGCTCGGCGCACAATACTTCCATTGCTTGAGGATTATGAGCGCCATCAAGAATAACAAATGGGCTTTTAGACACAACCTCTAACCGTCCTGGCCACGAGGCTCGCCATAACCCCGCGCGGAGTTGTGCTTCGGTCAGCGGGAAGGTCTTACGAAGCGTTTCCAATGTCGCCAGCGCCACTGCAGCATTCTGACGCTGAAAATGGCCGCGCAATCTTATTTGCACATCCGCCAATTGCCAGACCGGACCCCGATAATCAAAT